>JACDGQ010000013.1 GCA_013821615.1 Planctomycetota bacterium | reverse complement strand
GGACAGAGTCCCCCAAGTCTCCGCCCGAAGGTCGCCCGACCACTTGCACCAAAACCAGCACGCGACATCCTCCAACATCCGGCAAGAATTTCTGGAACTTTCCGGCAAGAATTTCTGGAATCCACAACTGACGCCGGCGGCCTATGCCGTGGCAGGTCGACGGGTCGGCTGACGACCAATATTCGTCGCCTGGACACGGACGAATATTCGTCTGGTGGGGGAGCGAGTGGCCTGAGCGGCTTGGATGAGCGCACACTTTCTATGCGCCGCCATGGCAGGACCTCGGATCTAGCATCATGCCTCCAGATTATTCTCGGCTAGAGGGCTATTTCGGACGCTTACGGTGGAGCATGCCCACTGCTGGCGCGCTCCTGGCTGTTATCTTGCACGCGGGCACCGGCGGGCTGGAATGCGAGCGGCACAGACCTGACCGCCGTGCGTGGATCCACTCGCCGCCAGCCGTGCGCGGACCGGGTTCAGGGCGTCCCGTCGCGCACGGTCGCGTCAAGGAAGTGCACGTGCTTGCGCACGAATGTGGCACGCAGGTGATTGTTGTCCTTGTAGATCGGCTCGCCATCCGCAGTGATGGCCGGGCAGGTGTCGCCCACCGCGAGCTCGGCCAGCGCATCGATGACGATGACCGAACCCGGGCGCGCGAGCCCGGCGAGGAAGGAGCGCGTGGCGCCCTCCTGGGCCAGGATGCGGGTGCGGCTGACGCCAGCCCCCCGGACGCCGGCTTGGCCGAAGGAGCGCTTGAAGATGTAGTGCGGATCCACCTCGTCGCCGGACGGGTTGTCCAGGACCAGGTACACGCGCTTGCCCGAGGCTGCCACGTGCGCCACCAGCGCGGCGAACAGAGTGTCGGCGCGCGCCCGGCCCGGCGCACTGTCCAGCGGCAGTGCGTCCACGTCGAAATGGTTGGAAAAGTAGGCGTTCCAGTGCGCAGCGATGACCACCCGGTCGACGTCTGGGCGCTCGGCGAGGGTCCGGAAGTCATCGGCGAAGGCGGCATTCCTGGCCGAATCAAGCCGGTTGCGCACCCCCGGCAGGGGCGGTACGCCCTCCCCAGCCAGGAATATGGCGCCGCGTCCATGTGGATCATTGCCGCTCACCAGTGCGGCGATGCGCGGTGCGTACTGCTCCACGTGGCTGTCGCCCCAGAACAGCGTCTGTGCGCCCTGCCCGCCCGCGCTCTGGCACTGGTGCGCACCGACCAAGGGCCCGGGGCGCAGGACCCCGGGATAGCGCCAATCCGAGATCGCGCGCTGGACAAGCGCATCACGCGTGTTCCCGGCCTGGCGCGCCGGGATCGCGCCGTGGGCGGCGAGCAGGCCGAGGACGGCGACCACGCCGAGGGCCGCGCCCAGCGCCGTGGTGACGCGCCAGTCGGGCGAGAAGCGCAGGCGGCGCTCGACGAGGTGCTGGGTAACAGCCGCGAGCACGACCGCGGCCGCCACCAGGATCAGGCGGCTGGAGACGGCGTGGTCGTCGGGCTCGACGATGCTCCACAACGACAGCAGCGGCCAGTGCCACAGGTAGAGCGGGTAACTGATACGACCGATGGCTACAGCCGTGGGATTGCCGAGCAGCCAGCGCCCAGGCAGCGCCTCCGGCCCCGCGGCTATCGTCAGCAGCGCACCCAGCACCGGCACCGTCGCCCACCATCCGGGATAGCCCAGGTTGCCGTCCAGCGCGCACAGCGCATAGCCGATCAGCGCCAGCCCGCACAGGGACGTCAGGTGACGCGCCAGCGGCTCTACCAGACGGCGCACCGACAGCGGCCAGGACATCGCGGGGATGAGGGCCAGGGCGCCGCCCGCGAACAGCTCCCACGCCCGCGTGCCGGCGCCATAGAATACCGCGGTCGGCTGCAGCTCGACCAGCGTGACGTTGCAGGCGAATGAGAGCGCACCCAGAATCACGATGCCGGCGCGCAGCGGCAGGGCGCAGCGCCGCATGGCGATCAGGATGAGGGGGAAGGCAAGGTAGAACTGCTCTTCGATCGCCAGGGACCACAGGTGCAGCAGCGGCTTGGCCGTGGCCGCAACCTCGAAGTAGCCACCTTCGCTCCACAACACCAGGTTCTGCACGAACAGCGCCCCGGCGAGCGTATGCGTGCCGAGCTGCCGGAACTCGTCCGACATGAGGTAGAGCTGGCCGAAGGCCAGGCAGGCGGCCAGAACGGTGATCAGCGCCGGCAGCAGACGGTGCATCCGGCGCCGGTAGAAGCCAAGCAGCGAGAAGCGCCCATCGTCGAGCCCGGAAGCGATGATCCCGGTGATGAGGAAGCCTGAGATCACGAAGAAGATGTCGACGCCGACGAAACCGCCCCCAAGGACCTCGGGGAACGCGTGGCAGACCACCACCGCCAGGACGGAGACCGCCCGCAAGCCATCGATATCTCGCCGGTAGGGCAGGGACGGCGGATGGTCGGCGATGCCCGTCGCGGTCATCGGCGTCTCGCTGCCGCCGGTCGTACTTGCGCTGGCTGCGCGCGACCGTGATCAGAGTGTCGATGAGGGGAGTTCACGACCGACGCTCCGCAGGGGCTTAGTTGCCGCCGTGGCGGACCAGCGCGCAGGTTCGGGGTTCGCGACGGCGCCACAAGCATCGCCCCGTGCTGGCGCGCTGGTTGCCGCCTCGTCCATCGCGGCGCTTAACGGTCATCCCCTGCACGCGTCCACTGCCGTCATCGTTCGCGTCACCATTGGCGCCGGCCGGAAACCTGCGCCTGGTGGAAAGGGCAGGCACCGCGGGTGTGGCTACGCCGCCGATGGGAGCAGGGGAGTTCCACTATCGGACTTCAGGAATGGGGCGTGATGCAATCTGGTGAGGAGGACAGAATTCTTAGCCCTGGTCTTTTAGCCACTCATCCGCGATTTTGGGATAAATTTTAATATTAAAGAGAGCAGCTCCACGAAGACCCTCAATGAACCCTGAAGCGACTAGGTTCCATTGTGGATGCTTCGGAGTGGCTAAGACCTTTTCGATTTCCTTAAGATACGTGGCCTGAACTTCTGGAGTTCCTGGCATGGATCGGGCAATGTCTGCCAAAAACACTGTTGGTAACAATTCGTCATAGTCGGAAATATGCCTATGGTAGAGGCTTATTAAAACAGGAGCTGTCTTAATAAGGTCAAGGCAAAATTCATCATCAGTCATGTTATTCTCCTAGAATCCAGACAAGGCCGCTTGCAAATCATCCATTATACTCTGCGCAACTAAGCGATCGTAATAAGTAGCGGTTGGATTTTTATTCAACCACTTTTGGAGTGCATTATTATATTCCGCTGCCTTCTGACTATGAAATTTTCCAAAAGTCGGAAGACCAGTGCGTAATTCATTTCTGACTGCATCAGCGGTCATTCCTGTCCCTATACCATTCGGGTATCTAGCGCCTTTGTACAAATCGCTCACCAAATTACCCAACTTGGGGTTGGCGACCTTTGGAATAACAGGACATGCTCCGCCGCTAGTTCCGGCGCCAACGCCAGCTCTGATTCCGCCACCACCCATGCTTAATCCCCTCAAAGCACCATCAGAAAGAACCATGATCGCAAAGTCATATCGATTGAGCGGTGGGGCGGGATGTCTTGGCTTCGGAAGGACAAGAAAATCCCACCAGTGAGGCTCATGAGGAGGCTCAGGCGCCTCATCGCTTCGATCTCCCAATGTCTGCTGATCTAATATTATTTCCAATCCAAATGGATCCCTTCCATTTGGTACGAAGTATGAATTATAGAGGCTTTTCCCATCCACATAGCCAAGCGGATCTCTACTTAGGAACCGACCAAGGCTCGGATCGAAAAATCTATAACGATATTGGTAGAGCCCAGATTCGACATCCAGTGTGCGGCCCGTGAAAAGAACCTGATTATCGTAATTCGAGGACGGGCGTGACGCCCATGCAGCGTCATAGATACTTGTCTTACCGTAAGAGTCGTAGGCATATCTCTCGGCAACTACTCCAGCCGAAGTAATTACGGAGCTTACATTGTACTTAGCATCCTGAGCAAAATAGAGCGCTTCTTCAAGAGTCCCATTTGCGTCTGCATCTCGGAAGCGCACCGCCGGTTCATCGATATCGCGCGGATCGTATATGACCTGAGCATAAGCAGCCGTAGCACCATTCTTGCGTACTTCCAATTCCTCCCATCTCTCGTTGTAGAAGGAATCCAGGGTCACCACTCCGACTACCTTGCGAATGCGTCGACCCAGGCCGTCATAGACATACGTGGCAACCGTAGTCCCTGGATTCCCCGCATTGTCAGCAAGAACTGTTGTCAGGCGGTTCCAGGCATCCCAGCGGTAGTGCTGACGGGTCGTCAACTCGCTCCCTGGCTTGGGTCCGCTCCGCATATTACCATTCGGGTCATACACGGGATCAATCCAACTTGTACCTGTCCCCGAAATCGCAATGCCAGGAGCATTACTGTCGATGTTATCGACATCGATCTCATTGGCCCTGTTGTGCAGGCGAGCCTGAGTGACAAAGCTATTGGCCCCGCCATTCGCATCGACTGCGAAACCGCCCCAATTTCCCAAGCTGTCGAGCGTCCAGGCTTGATTGAAGGTCGCGGCCGTATCGGTGATCGTTCCGCCGCCCAAGGTGCCTCGGTTGAACTTCGTCAGCCGGTTCAGACCGTCGAAGACGGCGACCTCGTCGCGAGCCGTCGCTCCGGCGTTCTGCCGCGAGACCCGATTACCAACGCGATCATACCCATAGAGGTAGCGATCGAACACCACGCTTCCCGATGTATTCCGCCACTTCCAGTCCGTCGGCTCCATGAAGTTGTTGACCATGTCGATGCTCGTGCCGACCTGGACAAAGCTTAGGCCGCCGGTTACCGCCGGATGATCCACGACCACGGTCGTGCCAGCCCCCAGCCAGGATGTGTATTGCAGATACTTGGTCGTACCGGTCGGATCGCTGGCGATGCTCTCGAGGCGGTTCAGTCGGTCCCCGATGGTGCCCGCGGCCGCGTAAAGGTAGGCCGGGCTCGTGGCTGTAGTCGGATAAGTCACGCGTGTGAGGCGCAGATACGCCGCCGTACCGCCGCTGGCTCCATCAGCGTACGTGTAGCTGACACCCGGCGTTGTGCCCGACACAACCGCCCCGCTGTGGCTCTGGTCGCTGCGCGCTACCTGCGAAAGATTATTATAGGTGTATGCCACCGCATTGACCACCGTCCCACCGGTTGTGGCAGAGAAGCTGGAGATCCCCTTCACCCGACTGACATCATCGTAGGCACGCTCGATGCGCTGGACCCCGGTGTCGATCTGAACGTCACCGGTCAGGGCGGGGATGGTCGCGGCGTCGGCCTGGAGCCGTCCCGAGGTATCAAAGGCGTAGGCGTGGATAACACCACGCTGGTCGGTGCGGCTAGTCGTGCGGCCGAGGCGATCATAGCCGACCTTGACCTGATCCGTGCCGGATGAGGTGGTGTCGGTTGAGTCGGGATAGATGATGTTCGTCGGCCAGGTGGCCGAGAACGGCGAGCCGTAGAGGTAGCGTGTGTCTTGCTGCTCCACACCGTTGCCGAGACCCTTGGGGTTGAGCGCACGCAGGGTGGCGACGCGCCAGCCCGGACCATAGATGGTCTGGGTGGTGCGGTCCGTGCTGGTCTCGGTTTCGGTGGCAACTCCATCGACATAGTTCTCGATGACGGCGGTGACCAGCCCGGCTCCGTCGTAGATGCGCTGAGTGATGCGGCCAAGACTGTCGGTGGTGCGGAATGGCCTTCCGGCAGCGTCGTATCCGGTGGCGGTGATGCGATAATCGTTCGAGGAGTTCACCGCGCGCGGCGCGGCCTCAGCTTCGTCGGGAATGCCGTTCGCGTTTGCGTCGATAAGTGCGCCGGCAGTGGTGTAGAGGTACTTAGTGGTGCCCGAATCGCGTCCGTAATCGCCGCTTGCGACGGGACGATTGGCGATGTCATACCAGGTGACCGATGACAGCGGCACCGCGTTGGACACGGTCAGCGCCCCGGTGCTGGTGGTGTCGGTTGGCTTACGCAGCAATCTGGTGGTAGCCACCACGTTACTGGCCTTGTCATAGAAAGAGTTGGTCTGCTCTATGAGGGTATCGCTCGCCAGGGTCAATGCGTCCGTATAGAGGCTTTCGCTATCCTGGTAGCTGGTGGCGCTGGTCGTGACGCGGCCCGCGCCGTCGTACAGGCGCTTGGTAAACAGGCCGCCCGGGTCGCGCGTCTTGGCGAGCAGCCCACGCGGCGTGAACCAGGATTTGGTGAGGAAGAGATTGCCGATCGCGCCCGTGACGGGGTCCACCTCGGAGGCGCGGCGCCAGTAGGGCTGACCGCGCTCGTCAAAGAACTGCTCCTGCTTGGCACGCAGCGAGCTGCTCGCAACGGTGCCGGCATAGGTGCAGACGCTGGTCGGACGTCCGAGATTATCCAGAATGCTGAGCACAATGACACCATCCGGCCGCGTGATCTGCGTCTGACGATCGCGGAAATCCGAGATGTATGACGTGGTGTACGTTGCCGAGCCCGACATGGTCACTGAACTGGTTACGTTGCCGTCGCCGACGTTCCCGAAATCATACGTGGTCGAACCGGTCTGGACCATTGCCCCGGCATTGGCTGGAGCCCATTCGCCGGAGACCGTGTCGTTGATACCAGTCCAGGAACTGACCGAACGATCAAGGAGATCATTGACCACGCGGCGGATCGAGCCGGCTGCGTCCTGAAACCGCGCGGGGTTCCCACGCTTGTCGTACCCAGTAGTGGAACGGTAGTAGTTGGTGTTGAGCGTGCCCAGGGTCGGTGTGGTTCCATAGGTGATGCCAGAGAAGGACACGTAGTCATCATGCGCTATGGGCCGGCTGCTCTGGTCGAGCAGGTCACGGGACAGCGACTGCAAGCTCCCGATGGCCTCGGCACCAGTAGGGGCGCCCCCAGTGACAGCCGGCGCCACGGACATGGTCAGCGTCTCGCGGTAGTTGTTCGGCCAGTCCTCACGCTCGACGATGGTCGGGCCAGTGGTGGCCGTGCCGTTCCAGCCCGGGTAGGTGCGCACCGCGTGCTGGGAGTCCTGGAAGACGCGGAAACTGTTCGTGCCGCGCGGATCGGTGACTTGGGTCGCGCGCCCGAGCAAATCGAGCGTCCGCACGGTCTTGAGGTGCAGACCGCCGCCGGCGGGAGTCGTCCAACCGCTGGGCAGCCCAGTGAAGTCGGCCGTCAGTGCTGTGTTGACGTCGCGAATGGTCACTGCCTCACCGCCAGAGGCGGTATCGTAGGCATGGTAGGCGAGGAACCCTTCCTGGTCCTTTACCCAGCTGGGGCGATCGAAGAGGTCGTAGACCACGGTCGTCGCGGTGGCCACGTTCGAGCCGTTCTGGGCCGTTGGTACCACCGGTGCGGTCGTGGTCTTGGCCAGGATCTGATTCGTGCTGCCTTGCCAGGTGTAGCTGAACGCAGTGGTCATTCCCCCCGTGCCGTCGGTATTGCGGTAGATGGTATCCGTTGCCTGCGGGTAGATGACGGCTCCGCCAGCGTCGGCATGGCTGTAATAGGTCATGCCATGCAGCGGGACTGCCGCCCCGGTCTCGCCTTGGCTTAGAGATTCTTGCAGGATGTAACCAGCGACGTTGCCCGCGGTGGTCGCGGTGGCGGTGGTAGAGGTACCGTAGACAGTGCGGTGAATCAACCCGGCCGAATCCGAGAGGTATTGGTAGTTCCCGCTGACGCTGTTGAGCAAGTCGGGCTTGGTCTCATCGAAGCCGGTGATGGCAGAAGGCTCAGCCTTCAAGATCGGCCGACCCATGCCGTCGTATTGGTAAAATTGAAGCCACTGCTTGCCGGTCGTGACCTCCTTGGTGATGAACAGCATCGTTTCAGCGGCATAATTCGAGTAGACGATGTGGATGTTGCCATCCGGTTCGGTTTCCGTGGTCTTGTAGAGCCACGAATTGTACCCATCCGCATTGGCACTCGTCTGATATGCGAACAGATAGGTACCCTGGCCAGTTGAGCACGAGCACGTCGTCCCCTGAGCGATCTCTTTGGTCACCCGACTTGAAGTGTCGTACTCGAAATAGTTGTCTGCATAGGGCAACACCTGGGCGTCGGTCGCAACCAGGGGATCCAACCCGGCACCGACAATCCGCGCATAGCTCTTCTCGTTGAACACTATCTTCAGCAGCCCGGTGATGCCATTCGCCTCGCCCTGCTTGTAGTAGCGATACGAACACTGCGAGAGGATGGCCGGAATCGTCTGTCCATCTTTGATGGTAACGCGCTGTAACGAGCGATTCGGACCAAAATCCGCCGTTGTATCCTTCCAATATTCATAATCGGCCTGCCTGACGATCGCAGGGGAGCCTGCGCCGATCGTCATGGCTTGCTTGACATTCGTGATCTTTTGGTCGTCAGCGTCGTAGGTGTAGGTAAAGGTTTCCGTCGAGGTGGTCGCACCACTGGTCTGAGAACGCGAGATCTGCGCCAGCGTTCCATCAGTATTGTAGACTGTAGAGGTCGTCGCCCCCGCGCTGGTCACAAAGGTCTTCAGACTCCCCTGCTGCAGAATGGGTATGGAGGGAGGTGAACTCGTATCGAAACCATAGAAATGTGTCTGGTTTCCCATAGTGTCCGTGAAGACATATCCACCAGCCTCAGTCGCCAGCGTTTCGGAATCGAAACGCAGCGACACATATGCCGCGCCCTGCTGAACGAAATGCCGCAGGGTGTTTCCGCCACTGATCAGGATAAGCGAGGTTCCATACTGTTGCAGACGACTGTGCTCATTGACGAACCAACCGTAGCCGTGAACGTCCTTTGAAAAGAGCTGCATATTGGAATAGCTGCGCGAATGCCCCCACCCACCCATGGCTGAGGAAGATAGGTCGGCTGTCTTGAGAATGACCTCGCCCGTACCATAGCGGACAGGCTCTTTAGACGCATTGGTGCTACTCTCAAGGGTAGCTGTCCCCGAAGCCGGTGGGGCATTCCCTCCAACATTGTGTTCAGGGGGACAAGGATTGGGATTTGAGATGGTTGCAGAAGTGTGGTCAATGGGAACACTCGTCCAATTCATTACCGCCGTATAGGTATTGCGATAATCAGAAAAGGTGTTGTATCCGAATCCCTGACCAGACACAAGACAAGTACCACCACCGGAAAACACATTGACCGCTTGCTTCAGTGGATATTTATTAAAAATCGTTGAATTTGACCCTAATGCCCATCCTATAAATGGCGAGATTTGACCTCCCGTGGTTGCGAAGAAACTCGTGTGCACCAAATATAAATTGGTATCAGATGTCCCACCTGGATATCCAGCAAATGCTGATACTTGATCCTGGGTCCCGGGGTTTGTCATCGTTACCGTCCCGCTACTGCCGACAGCCCCGTACAGTCCGGTATATGAGAGGCCAAGAGCCAGACACGTGGAGGAGATGGCCTGGAGAAGATATTTCATGGATGGCATCCGGAGGTTCTCAGAAAACTTTGATTGTGGATTACACGTTGGGCTACGTGATTCGGAGTCTCGGCCAGCACATGAGACTTTCGTGAAGAACGGTGTTTTCACCCGGCGGCCCAAAACCGAATCGGCATGATGACGAGGCGATAACTTGTATGGGCCCAGAGTAATATGTCTAGGGTGTTCTGTTCTTCGAGTAGAGACTTTCCCAATGACGTGGGGCACAACGAATTGAGCGCCTGACTGCTTGCGCTCATCCACCATGCCGTATGAAACGAGATCGTCACTGGATACATTTTGCGGCAATTCCCCTACCGCAATCGGCCAGGCGCCCTTGTCTACGAAGGCACTTTGTGAAAACCGGAAGCGCTACGCTTGATCGCCGTCAGCTCGGCTTGATGTCTTCGAGACGGGCCATTGCCATCTCGATGGCTTGCCGAGGTACTCCCTCTGGTCGGCAGAGGAAGGCCACCAATGCTTTTGCCTAGGCATTCGCGGCGTTCTTCGGGGTTCCCGCGACGGATGGAGGCGGTGATGGATTCGATGGCGTGGCCGCGGACGCTACCGGGCGAGGATCCACTCGCTGCTGGCCAGCGAAGGCGGCTGCCAGACCCCGGCAAAATGAGGGGGGGATGGTGCGCTCCTCGGCGCGACGCGTGCGCTTCGCGATCTGGAGCGCTCGGGTGAAAGACCGGGGGGTGACCTGGTGGCGACGGGCGAGTTCCGGGATGACGAGAGCCTCAAGAGCGTGGGCGCGCAGCGCCGCCATCATCAGTACCATCCGCTCGGTCGGCACGGTCGCGCTAGACTGGGTGGTGCTCGGGGAGCGCCCCGGCGTGATGGCCGTCTTGGACATGTGGCTAACCATCAGCCCTGACGTGGCGATGGGGCGATGAGGTTACATGATTTATGAATGATCGATAACAAATGGATGCCCACCGCAGGTTCTTAGGCGGCTTCTAGAGCCTCCCCTGAGGAGGGCCTAGACATAAACGCCTCACTGAGGAACTGTCAGCAAAGGACTTACAGCGAGAGAATTGCTCGGCACTCGTCCCGCTTGGTCAACCACGTGGAAACCCTCGGCGCAAGCCGAGGGTTTTTTGTTTCCGTGGCGCCGCCTCGGTTCGCGACGTCGGTTGGCCACATCCCTGGTTTATTCCCAGGCCCATCCCGCCTTGACCCGACCAGGAAAGCCGGCTACCTGACCCGCCATGAGGTGGCGCCGATGAAAGTCGAGATCCCCGACGCCGTGAAAGCGGAGCTCCCCCCGACGCGCTGGGGCAAGGTGCTGGCCTCGACACCGGTGATCATGGCGGTGGTCGCCACCGCGCTGGCGGGGCTGTCTTCCAGCGAGATGTCGAAGGCCCAGTACCTGAGATCCCTGGCGGCTCAGCAGCAGTCCAAGGCGGGCGATCAATGGGGCTACTACCAGGCCAAGCGCCTGCGCGAGACCATCCTGGTGCAGGAGTCGGATCTGCTCAACGACCGCGAGCCGGTCCAGCCGTTCGATGCAGCGGCGTTCGCCGCGGCGGTGAAGGGACTGCCGGCGGGTGGATCGCGGGACCGCCTCATCCAGCTCGTGGATGCGCCGCAGGGGCAGGCGGCACTGCAGGCTCTCGCCGCGGGCGCCACCAGTGCGCCCCCTGCCGCGGCGTTGCCGGCAGGGATCGCCGCCGGCATCACCGGACTGCAGACGGGCGCGGAATCTCGCGTGCCTGATGAGCAGGTCACGGACCTGGAAGTCGCAGCGGCCCTGCGCGGCGCCCGCGACCTGGCGCTCGCCTATGACCAGACGACCAAACCGATCGCCCAGTCCATCGATCAGGGCGAGGCGCTGCTGCGTACGCTCGCAGGCGATGCGCAGACCCGGCTGCTGCAGCGCAGCCTGCTCGCCGCCCGGCTGCGCTGGAACGCCGCCCGCTATGCGAGCGAGGCGCACCTCAACCAGACCATCGCCAATCTCGAGGAGCTGTCCGTCGCGCGCAGCAACCACGCCGCCGAGCACCACCACGCGCGCAGCGCGCGGTTCTTCCTGGGCATGCTCGCCGCCCAGCTGGGCGTGATCGTGGCGACCATGGCCATCGCCGCCAGGAAGCGCAGTCTGCTATGGGGCTTCGCCGCCGCCGCCGGCCTGGTGTCGGTGGCGTTCGCGGCTTACGTCTTCCTGTTCATCTGAGCGTCTGCGCCGCGCAGGTTCACCAGCTGGTCGGCTCGGTGACCAGGCGCTGGATCCAGCGGATGGTACCGACCGGGTTCTTCATCCACGTCTGGGTGCGCACGGCGCCGCTCCAGGTGTGACTGGCGTTGGGCGGCCAGCTCTCGTAGTGCTCCCAAATCGCGCCGAAGTCGTGATCGAGGTTGTGGTACGAGACCTCGGTCGAGGCCGCGGTCCACTCGATGCGGTACCAGATGCGGATCTCGGTCGACTTGAGGTCGTCGAACAGCGCCTGTCCGCCCGGCCCGCCGAACAGACCGGTCTGGTTCTGGGGCACGACCTCGGTGGCCCAGTCGCGGAAGCCCATGGTGCCGCCGGATCCGCACGTCACCACGAAGGTGCCCGGGCCGTCGCGGTAGACGCGGAACCACGATTTGCCCGTGCTCTGCGGCTGCGGGGTGCGGTCGCCGGTCTCGAAGTCGACATAGCGCGTATTGGTCGCGCTGCTCGGGCCGCCGGCCCTGGTCCAGCCGTTGGAGGTCACCGGCTGCGGGTCGGGGTACTTCAGCAGCGGCCAGCAGAAGTCCGGCGAGGTCGAGTCGCGGTTCATCGGGTTATAGCAAGCGGTGAGCTGCGTGGCGTAGGGCGGACGCTTCATCACGTACATCGGGCAGCGCGCCGAGGTGCCGACCGCGGGCCACTTGCCGCCCGGGGTGAGATCGGCGAAGGGCAGGCCGTTGCGGTCGAGCGGCCCGAGGCGGCCGTCGCGCTCGTCGATCCAGCCGAAGGCCTCCTCGTGGATATGCAGGCCGTCGACTGTCGGCGTGGTCGGCGAGGCGCCGGACGATTTCAGCGGATAGCGGTCCCAGCCCATGCGCGAAGATTCCTGCACGTAGTTGCAGGCGGCCGCGAGCATGATCTTGGCCTGGGCGTACTGCACCACCAGCTGCGACTCCTCGACATCGCTGCGCATGCGCACCAGGAAGGTCAGCGCCAGCGAGGCGAGCAGGGCCGAGATGCCGGCGACGACGATGAGGATGGTGCCGCGGCGCGGATCGTTCATGGAGGGTCGCATCATGGTGGGGAGTCGAGGTTCGGGTCGATGGTCGCGGATGGCGCGTTGTCCCAGCGCGCCCAGCCCTGGCCGTCGCGCAGGCGCTGCTGGCGGGCACCGCGCAGCGAGGTACCCAGGCCGCACCATGACAGTTCGATGACCTCGCCGGTGAGCGGCGCGGTGCGGCGTACCTTGGCGACGGCGACGAAGTGGGCGTTCTTCAGCAGGCGGCCGACGCACACCTGCACCTGCGGCCAGGCGGCGGGCATCTGGGTCATCAGCCTCTCGGGCATGCAGGTGTGGCTGAGGAACCACTGCAGGTCGACCACGCCGCTCCAGCCACCCGCATTGGTGTCATAGGCGTTGTAGTCGGACTCGTAGTGCTGGTAGTGCCACTGGCGTAGGTTGTTGCCGCCAGGTGGGCTCGGGGTGCCGGTCTGACGGTAGGTATCGGATGAGCGCGGGTTGAGGTAACCGAACGAGGTCGCGTAGGTGTTGCGGTAGATGCCGCGCGAACTGCGCTGGTTGCCGTCCCAGTTGCAGAAGTTGTAGTTGGGCGAGATGCCGAACTTGTTGATGTCCCCCGGGGTGCGGTCGCCACTGTTTGAATACCAGGTGTAGATGGCGTTGGCCGGCAGGTAATCGCAGAACGCGGCATAGCCCATGGCATTGATCAGGCCATCGAGCTGGCGGTAGTACCAGGGATGGACGCCGCCGCTGGAATAGCCGGTGTAGGTCACGTTGATCGGCGTCTGCGAGGTCATCGGGTCATTGAAGTCGGGAACGATGTTGTACGACCGCAGCGTCGCGCCGGGACCGGTGTTGCCGAAGATGGCGTAACGCCCGTTGATCATCGGCGGCATGATGTCGGAGCGCTCGAGAGAGCCGTCGCGATCCTTTTCGGCCATGTTGGCGCGCGACCAGGTGCGCGGATCGTGCGGGGCCCACGCGAAGGTCGGATCCCAGCCCTTGTCCAGCTCGAGCGTGTCGGTGGTCTGGGCGTCGGTTGCGGTCGGGTGGCCAGAAGGGCCCGGCATGATGCCGTTCAGGCCGCTAACGGGGGCGTTGCGCGGCACCGTGCCGCCGCGCGGCCAGACGCCGGTGGATTCCAGGCTTGGCGAGGTCGTACCGTACATCGGGGTGAAGGGCAGGCCGTGTTGGCGGCCCTGACCGGTCCAGTCGGTGATCGCGCCGATGGCCTTGAGCGGGCGGCTGGCGTCGGGGTGGTTGGGATCGTCGAGATTGGTCCAGAAGTCGAGCTGGTTCTGCGCCTCCCAGTAGCCGGCGCGCAGCAGGTTGTTCTCCAGGGACAGGCGGTTGGCAGAGGTCACCGCCGTCGAAGCCGTGCGGAACCCGGCAACCGCGGTCAAGATGATCAGCATGCCGAGCGCGATCGCGATCATCATCTCGATGAGGGTGAAGGCGGCGGTTGGTGGAGCGGGGCGTTTCATGGGGTCCTCTTCAGCGCAGGATGGCCTGGACGCGCGGATCGTAATAGTTGAAGCGGGACACGCTGGTCGCGCGCAGGCGCACCGACTTCGGCACCGGGCCGCGGTCCAGCTTCAAGTTGTAGTTGCGGTCGGCCCCGTACATGCCGTTGAAGGTCTTGCGGTTCTGATCCCCCGTGCCCTTGTCCGGGTAGTCGGTCCACGGCTTGTTCAGCACCATGCTGTTCGACATGTCAGTGCCGGTCGCGAGATTGGTGGGATCGACAAAATAGAGCAGGGACTTTTCCGGATTGCGGTACGACCACAACTGCTCGTCGCGGAATTGCACATCCCACAGACGGTCGCTGAACTGGCGGGTGATCTGCGTGTAGACCCGATTGTTGAAGGCGTGCCAGTCGCAGCGCGGCGAGGCGAAGGGGTACTTGCTGGCGTCGACCGGCGCGCTCGGCAGGGTCTCGAAGTCTTCATAGGACTGCCAGTCGGCGGTCCAGAACACCAGTTCGCGGCAGCGCTCCGCGGCTTCGAACTTGGCGGTCAGGTTGAAGTGATCGATGTCGCCGAACTGCGAGGTGGGATCGTAGCCGCCGACCTGCATCGGGGTGGTGATGGGGTTGGTCGGGAAGGTCGCGCTGGTGCCGACGTGGCGGATCGGTTCCGGGCTGAGCGCGCGCCACTGCTGGGGATTGTCGGTGTTCGTCCGGCCGAAGATGTGCGCCCACGACGAGTTGTCGATGGTGATGGCGCCGGTCGAGTTGGTCGAGTTGTACAGCGGATTCGCGGGCAGCCCCGTCGGCAGTGCCGGACTGAAGAGATCGGCTTCGAGCAGCGGGAAGTCCATCATCGTGACGCGGGCCAGCGGCCGCGGCACGGCCCAGTCGTACGGGTACTTGGCGGCGAAGCGGTTGACCAGGAAGAGCGCGCGCTCGTGGTAGTACTGCACCAGGTTGTGGGTGATCAGCCCGGCCGGGGTGGGCAGGCCGTTGAAGGAGACCAGGCCGGCGGTGATGTGCACGCCACGGCTGAGGTCCTCGGTCTCGGCGGCATTGCTGTACGAGTACCAGCCGGTCAGGCAGGTGGCCGCGTGCGCGAGGAAGCGGAAGGCCTGCACCTCTTCCCACTGGTACTCTTCGGCGCAGGTGGGCGCCGCGTACGGATCGCCCGGGGTGTCGATGGGGCCGCCGAAGGCGTGCAGCGTGTTCTTGGTGTGCGCGTACCACAGCGTGCACGCGACGTAGCGCAGGACGCTCGGCCGCGACGGGTACTCGCCCTTGTCACCGCCGGTGGTGGTCGAGCCCGGGGTGGCGTCCGTGGTCAGATGGGTCGGGTAGAACTCGTTGGCGCTGCTGTTGAAGCCGCTGCGCTCCCACAGCCGCCCGCAGGCGTACGGGAAGTAGCCGACGTGCTTGCCGGGCCTGGTGGTGTCCGGCCAATCATAGACCTTCTGGATGTCGGGATCGCCGTTGCCGAGCGCGCACTCCCACGGGAAGCAGAAGTTTTCGGCGTTGTTGCGCACGTTGGCATTGACGGCGTTCTGGTCGTCGATGTCCATCCACGGCCATGAATAGTAGTTCGAGTAGCCCGACTCGGTGTAGTTGCGCCGCGGCAGGAACTTGTCCGCCATGTGCCCGAACTGCAGCGGCGGCGACGGCATCGGCGTGTGGTAGGGCCAGTTCTTCATCGGGAACGAGGCGATGCAGTTCTCCTGGGCGTAGCCCTTGACGGCGAAGATCATGCGCTGCGCCTCGTTGGGCGGCGCCTGCGCGGCGCCCTGCTCCTCGGTGCCGGTGCTGGCGAGCGGCTGCGAAAAGTAGATGTAGCCACCCTGATCGAGGATGTCCTTGATCTCATCGCCGTCGCTGTCGATGCGCCGCGCCAGCTCGAGCGGCAGCGGCATGATGCCATAACGGTGGCTGGACAGCTTCGACTCGAGGTCGCAAGTCTGCGCGCGGTAGGAGACCGGCTGGTCCCACATCTCCAGGCCCTCGGAATCGACGGCGGGATTGCTGGTCTGCACGCCGTTGAACTGCTCGATCATCTCCTCGGCCTTGGCCGCCGCGTAGATCTGGAAGCGCGCCATCTGCTGCGCCTTGAGGCCGCTCGGGAAGAGCATCAGCACGCTGACCACGCCGAAGGCGACCAGGCCGAGCGAGATCGCGACCTCGAAGAGCGTGAAGCCCAGGCGGGGCGCGCGGGTGGCCGGGAGGATCACACGCGGGGATGCGGCTTTGGTCATGGTGCGTGGGGCTGGTAGTGGAGGTCTGCGGGAGAGCATACCAGGAATCTGCCGGGAATGCATCACATGCCGCAGTGCGTGCGCGTCGTGCTCATGCTCATGCTCATGTCCAAGAGACGCAGGCCTGCGTCGGATCCGGACCCATCCACCGGCGCGACCTCACACGTGGCGCGTGAGAGCCGCGCTTCCTGCGGTCCGCCGCGATGCCCAGCATTTCCTGAGCTCCACGCGGGAATATCTGCGAGCTGCGATGCGGACGTGCCACCAACTCGCGCTTTGTCGATGGCGGCGCGGATCTGACGGGAAATCCACAGACTATCCGCAGGTCCCCACCACGCGCTGCGTGTCACCCGCGAAGTCGGCCGGATCGCACACCAATGCACCCCCAAGGGCTCGCCCAGCGTCCTGAACCGGCTGCATCATCTGGGAAGTCTGGCCAGCCAAACGCCCGCCGTTGCCGTGGTGGGCGCTTCGCGTCATCCGAAGTGACCAGATCATCCCGCGGCATTCCCTCAGGCGCGCCCGCAATGTACAGATGCGGGTGCTGCACGGCATGGCGTCATCACTATCACTTGCGCCCTCGTGGGCGCCGACTCCTCAACGTTATCTGCGCGGGCGGTAATCCTATGCATGGTCGTTTGTAGCGCAGCGCCCGCCCGGTCATGGCGCCCCGGCCCCGCCCGGCTGGCGGCCACGGCGTTGGTGACGCTGCTGGCGCTGGGCAGGGCGGCAGCACTGGCGGCCGAGCCTGGCGTGGACCCGGGCAATGACGCCCTCCGCGCCAGCGCCAGGCAGGCTTTCGACCACGACATCTCCCCATTCGTGATGACCTACTGCGAGCGCTGCCACGGCGAGAATAAGCGCAAGGGCGACTTCACCTTCGTCAACGCGCTCAAGAATCCCTTCGCCGTCGCCTACCGGCCGCTGTGGAAGCTCGCGATCACCAAGATCCATGCCCAGGACATGCCGCCGGAGCAGGCCGAGAAGCAGCCGGCCGAGCACGAGCGCGCGCTGATCGCCGCGTGGGTGGCCAGCCTCAAGCACCTCAGCCCGCGCGACCCCGGTCCCTTCGTCATCCGCCGCTTGTCGAAGGTGGAGTACGCCAACTCGCTGCACGACCTCTTCGGCGTCGACCCGCAGGTCGCGAAGGACCTGCCCGACGAGGTCTTCGGCGCTGGCTACACCAACACCATCTCGCCGCTGCTGATGGAGGAGTACCTGCTGGTCGCCGGCGCGGTGCTCGACCAGGTCATCGCGCCGCCGGGCGCGCCGCCCACCGCGGTCCAGCGGCAGCTGATCCCGGCGCTGCCCGCGACGGGTACCGGCACGGCGGAGGCGGCGCGCGCCATCGCCGCGCAGGTGGCGCGGCGCGCCTACCGCCGCCCGCCGACCACCGGCGAGCTCGACGTGCTGCTCCAGGTCTTCGCCCTCGCCGACGCCAGGGGCGCGCCCTTCACCGAGGCGGTGCGCCTGATGCTGAAGGCGGTGCTGGTGTCGCCGCAGTTCCTCTTCATCACCCCCGATGCGCCGGTGGCCGCCGGCGCGGCGATCGTCCCGCTCGGCGACCACCAGCTCGCCGCACGGCTGTCCTTTCTGCTGTGGGCGACCATGCCCGATGACGAGCTCGACCGCCTCGCCGACGCCGGCACGCTGCACGAGCCGGCGGTGCTCGCCGCGCAGGTGCGCCGGCTGCTCGCCGATCCGCGCGCCCGCGCGC
>JACDGQ010000424.1 GCA_013821615.1 Planctomycetota bacterium | reverse complement strand
GGCCTATAGCGGGTGCAGGAGATCCCGCATGCCTCGCGTACTGGTCACCGGCGGCGCCGGCTTCATCGGCTCGCACCTCTGCGCGCGCCTGCACCGCGAGGGGCACGACGTGCTTTGCGTGGACAACTACTACACCGGGACCAAGGCCAACCTTGCCGGGCTGCTCGGCAGCCCGCGTTTCGAGACCATGCGCCACGATGTCACCTTCCCGTTGCACGTCGAGGTCGACTGGATCTTCAACCTGGCCTGCCCGGCCTCACCCATCCACTACCAGTTCGACCCGGTGCAGACCACCAAGACCAGCGTGCACGGCGCGATCAACATGCTCGGCCTGGCCAAGCGCACCAAGGCGCGCATCTTCCAGGCCTCGACCTCCGAGGTCTACGGCGACCCCGCCATCCACCCGCAGGTGGAGAGCTATTGGGGCAACGTCAACCCGATCGGTCCGCGCAGCTGCTATGACGAGGGCAAGCGCTGCGCCGAGACGCTGTTCTTCGACTACCACCGCCAGCACGGCGTCGACATCAAGGTGGTGCGCATCTTCAACACCTACGGCCCGAACATGCATCCCTGCGACGGCCGCGTAGTCAGCAACTTCATCGTCCAGGCGCTGCGCGGGCAGGACCTCAGCATCTACGGCGACGGCAGCCAGACGCGCTCCTTCTGCTACGTCGACGACCTCATCGACGGCTTCATGCGCATGATGCAGAGCGAGGCCGGCTTCATCGGCCCCGTCAACCTCGGGAACCCGGGCGAGTTCACCATGCTGCAGCTCGCGGAACTGGTGCTCAAGCTCACCGGCTCGTCCGCGAAGCTGGTGCGCAAGCCGCTACCCCAGGATGATCCCCGGCAGCGCCGCCCCGACATCACCCTGGCCAGCACCAAGCTGGGCTGGCAGCCGACCATCCAGCTCGAGGACGGCCTGAAGCGCACCATCGCCTACTTCGCCAAGGTCATCCAGGATCCGAGCGTCATGAACTCCCGGTACGCCGCCACGGGCTGAGCGGACCCGACTTCCGGTCCGCCCCTCCAGGTGGCCATATATCACCTTGTCGATGGGGGCTCCGGTGGCATCCATGGGATGAGGACCAGTCCTGCGCTGGCGACCTTGGATTTTGTTGCTCCCCTAGGCAACTGGTTCATGCCATGGGACTTGCTTTTCTCACCTGGAGATGGTTTGATCTACTGTACCATACACTTCATGAGGCAACTCCCCATGAAGTATCAAAGTACCTTCCAGATGATGCTCCGGCTCCAGCTGCCCACGCCAGACCGCTCCCCCTCCGTCGTCACGGTTCGGCATTCCACTCGTGGACTTCTCCCATGATCCGCCTTGGTGAACTCGGCACGAACGCGCTGCCGGCCGAACGCGTCCCTGATGATCGGCCGCCAGCGGCGATCGGTGGCGCAGACCTCGGCTCACACTCCGCCGCGTCGAGCGCTGGCGCGTGGCTGCGTCTGGGCGTCCAGGTGGTCCCAGGCAGCGCATCATGACCATCCATCGCATCCCCCGCACCACCGCCCCGGAACCCGGGGAGTACGTGCCCATGTCCATGGATCCCGCCATGGCGCCCGCCGAACGCGGGAAGACGGCCCGGCCGACCTCCCAGCGTTTTGTCAAATGGGATGCGTGCGCCGCGATCCGCACCAAGCCCCGGCAGCGCCTGCGCCCGCCGGGCGACAACGGCAAGGAATACGCCTTCTTCAGCCCGGACCTGGTGCCGCTCATCGCCCATCCCCTGGTGCATGAGCGTGGGCTGGGCCGCGAAGTCACCATCCAGCACCTGTATCGCTATCTGCACTTCACCGCCGTGCTCGAGCAGCAGCTGGTGAATCCGGTGCTCCTGCGCATCGCCACCGATGGCTACCCGTTCGAACTGCCGAAGTCGATGATCCTGGACGCGCACCGCATCTATTGCGACGAGGGCTATCACGCGCTGTGCGCCGTCGACCTGACCCACCAGATCGAGGAGCGCACCGGCTCCCCGGCGCTCGACCAGACCAACCCGCAGGCTTTCCGCGACCTCGCCAACCTGGTCGCCGGGGTCCCGGAGAGCCAGCGCCACCTGCTCGAGCTGGCCTTCATCATCGTTTCCGAGACCCTGGTCTCGGCGATCCTGACCAAGTCGCACCTCGACGTGCGCGTCGAACCGGCGATCCGCCAGGTGATCCTCGAGCACGCCCAGGACGAGGCCGTGCACAGCGCCTACTTCTCCGACCTCGCCAGGCTCGCCTGGCCCCAGCTCACCCCCGAGGTGCGCAGCATGATCGGTCAGCACCTGCCGCAGCTGATCATCGCCTTCCTCAGCCCCGACCTGCCCCATCTCACGCGCGTGCTGACGGCGCTCGGCTACACCGGCGAGGAATGCCGGCGGATGCTCAGCGAGGCCATGCCGCGCCACGAGGTGCTCAGCGGCATTCGCAACGCCTGCTCGGTCACGGTCGGGCTGTTCCGCACGCTCGGCGCGATGCAGGATCCCGGCACCGCCGCCGCCTTCCGCAGCAGCGGGCTGTTCAACATCTGACTCCCACCTTCTGACGCCTTGACGCGCACCGGCCACCGGGACTATCACCAGGCCTGCGAGGAACCCCATGCCCGGCACCATTTCCGCCAAGATCCGCGCCGCCTTGCGTGACTTCCCCCCCCATCAGGACTTCCGCGCGGGCCGCATCACCCCGGCGCAGTACGTCGCCGTGCTCGACGCGCAGGAGGCCGAGGGCGCGCGCCGCGGCCTCAACCGCGACCAGTTCCACCTCAGCGGGCGCGAGCCGCTCGACGAGCTCGCCTACGTCGACGGGGTGCTCGCCGACCTGCAGCGGCGTGGCCTGATCCCCACCACCGCCTACGACCAGGCGGGGTTCACCGCATTCCGCGCGCGCGTCACCGCGGAATTCTCGCACGGCGACTTCACCACCTACATCTTCCCCGAGGAAGAGCGTCTCGCCTTCGCCCTGGCGGACATCGTCAAGCCGACCTCGGCGGGCTTCTTCGGGTCCTATTATGGCTACTGGGCGATCTGGGCGCTGCCGGCGATCGCGCGCGCCGGCGGGCGCGCCTACTTCCTCGACATCGATCCGCGCGTCAACGACCTGGGCCGCGAGAACGCCGCGAAGCTCGGCTTCGCGGCCTGCTGCGAGTTCATCACCGCCGATGCGGTGGGCTACCTCGAGAACTCCAAGACCACCTACGACTTCGCCCTGGTGGACGCCGAGGGTCCCGAGGACCACCCGGATCCCGATTACCGCAAGAAGTGCATCTACTACCCGATCTTCCGCGCCAGCCTGCCGCGCCTGCGGCCGCAGGCGCTGGTCGCGGTGCACAACATCCTCCTGACCAATGCCGTCCAGGACCGCTACTTCGCCGAAAGCGTGGCGAAGAACCGGCAGCAGTTCCACAAATTCCTGCCGCTGCTCGAGCAGGGGTTCCCGCTGCGCGCCGACTATGCCACCTCCGAGGGCGTGGGCGTATACCGGCGCTGACCGTGCCTGTGTCCCTGCGTCCGCCGACCTCCCGCGGCGGATGATCAGCCCCGCCCGCCTTCCCCCAGAAGCCCCCGCGCGATGTCCACCACCACGGCCCCGGATCCCAGCGTCGCCATCCCGCTGTCATCCGCGCAGGAACGCCTGTGGATCGCCAACCAGATCGATCCCGGGTCGAGCGCCTACTTCGTCGCGCGTGCCGCATGGATCACGGGGCCGCTGCAGGTCGGGCTGCTGCGCGCCTCGCTCGCCGCGGTGATGGCGCGCCACGAGGCGCTGCGCACGCGCTTTCCGGTGATCGATGGGCAGCCGCTCCAGGTCGTCGAGGCCGAGGCGATCCCCGAATTCGAGATCAC
>JACDGQ010000423.1 GCA_013821615.1 Planctomycetota bacterium | reverse complement strand
CCCGCACAGTTCGCCCCCGGCACCGAAGTCCTCGGCTACACCATCCAGCGCGTGCTTGGCCGCGGTGGCATGGGCACGGTCTACCTGGCACGCCAGAACTCGCTCGAACGCGAGGTGGCGCTCAAGGTCCTGCATCCCAGCCGACTCAAGAATCCCGCCTCGGTCTCGGCCTTCCTACGCGAGGCGCGCGCCGCGGCCAAGCTCAGCCATGCGCACCTGGTGGCGGTCCACGACGTGCTCGACGACCAGGTCAACGGGCTGTACTGCTACTCGATGGAGTACGTGCCCGGCACGACCGCTGCGCAGCACGTCCACAAGCATGGCGTGATGAAGCGCGCCGAAGCGCTCAACCTGGTCTACCAGATCGCGCGCGCCCTCGGCCACGCGCACCGCGCCAACCTGGTGCACCGCGACGTCAAGCCCGACAACATCCTGATCACGCCGGGCGGCACCGCCAAGCTGCTCGACCTGGGCCTGGTGCGCGACCGCGTCGACCACGCCGGCGAAGGCGCGACGCGCACCATCCGCATCGTCGGCACTCCGGAATACGCCGCGCCCGAGCAGGCGCGCACCCCGGACAAGGTACTGCCGGCCAGCGACGTGTGGAGCCTGGGCGCGACGCTCTATTTCCTGCTCGTCGGCCGTCCGCCATTCACCGGCGAGACCCTGATCGACATGTTCGTGCGCAGCGCCATCGAACCGCTCGACTTCCCCGACAACATGCACGTCGACAGCCGGCATCTGATCGGACTGATGATGACCAAGCAGGTCGCCGACCGCCTCACGGATGGCGACGCCGTGGTTGAAGCCTTGCGCTGCCTCTCCGAAGGCCGCCCCCTGCCCGCCCTGCCCGGCACCAGCACCGACGACCTCGGCGAGGTGGTCGGCGATCTCACGCCGCCGAAGGGCTCATCTGCTACCGCGGAGGACGACTCGCGGAATCCAAGCTCGGACTCGACGCGACGCCGGCTGATCCGGAGACGGCGGCATCGCTGATGGCTGATGGCTGATGGCTGATGGCTGATAGCTGATAACTGATAACTGACAGCGAACAGGAGGCGCGGAGCCGCAGAGATCGGAGGAGACGAGCCGAGACCAGAGCCAGAGCAGAGCAGAGCAGAGCAGAGCAGAGCAGAGCAGAGCAGAGCAGAGCCGGAAGTGTCAGCATTTTGACCGACTCGCGTACAGCCTTCGTCGGTCTTCGCCGCAGCCGGTTGCGGATGCGGGCGCGTGCACGCGACCGGCCAAATCCTTCCCCTCCTTCTTCCCTCCGCGTCTCCGCGCCTCCTGTTCGCTGTCGGTTGTCGGTTGTCGGTTGTCGGTTGTCGGCTGCCAACAGCCGTCAGCCGTCAGCCGTCAGCCTCCCAAAATCACTCCCGCAGCCGCGAATCGATGATGATCGTCACCGGGCCATCGTTCACCAATTCCACCTGCATATCCGCGCCGAACGTGCCGGTCGCCACCGGGCGCCCGCTGGCGGCGGCGAGCAGGGCGACGAATTCGCGGTAGAGGGGTTCCGCCTGCTCTGGGCGCGCCGCGCCGGTGAACGCGGGCCGGTTGCCATGGCAGGTGCTGGCGAGCAGGGTGAACTGGCTGACCACGAGCAGGTCGCCCGGGGCGCCGGCGGCGCCCACGGCGCGGTTCATCAGGCCGGCGTCGTCGGGGAAGATGCGCAGGCGCGCGACCTTGCCGGCGAGCCAGCCGGCGTCCTCGGGCGTGTCGCCGGCGGCCACGCCGAGCAGCACCAGCAGGCCACCCGCGATGCGCGCGCACTCCCGATCGGCGATGACGACCGCGGCGCGGCGGACGCGTTGCACGACCACCCGCATGCGCAGTCCCTTCAAGGTCAGGTCCGCAAAAGACTCAGGCCCGGCGGGTGCCGGGCCTGGTCACGATGGTGGAGGTAAGGAGATTCGAACTCCTGACCTTTTGAATGCCATTCAAACGCTCTACCAACTGAGCTATACCCCCATCTCCCAGCGCGATCCGGGCAGGGCTCCCGGATCCGCGAAGCCCTGTCAGCACAGGCGGTCCGCGCTCCCCCACCGTTACGCGGGGGAGCGGAAAATTACGGGTGGCCTCGCCTCGGGCAAGGACATTTTCCAGGCCGCCGACCGCCCGCCAAGGTTCGCCAACCCGTGTTCCAACCCCTGTCCCCGGCTTGTGGAACAGACGTTTTCCGACTAGACTGACTGACCGGTTCTCGCCGGTTGGAGGGATCCCGCATGAGCGCTCACCGCCTGCCGCACTGCTTCGCTGTCCACGACCGGGAGGACCTGCCCGCGCGGGGCCGCGTCCGCGCCAGCCTGCTGCCGACCCTCGCGGCCATGGTGCTGTTCGCCGCGCCCGGGCGTGGTGCGGAAGCGCCCCCCCAGCCCGGCGCCAAGCCCTGGACCGACAGCTTCCCGATGCAGCTCAAGGGCAAGGAGCGCACCTACGTCGTCTACCAGGGCGCCAGTTGGCTGTCCGCCCTGCCCGAGGACCTCGCCGACCCCGGCTTCCTCGACCACAAGGATGTCATGCTCGCCGCCAAACTGGGCCGCGTCGATGGCGGCAAGGCGCGCTTCTACAACCTGCCCAAGCTCGAGGCCGGCGGACCCATCGAGCTGTGGCGGACGCGCATCGATGGCGACAACCTCTACGTCTTCGGGCGCATCACCGCCGCCCAGGGTCAGGTCCACCTCGACGTGGTCGCGGTTGAAATCGCGCCCTCCGACCAGCAGCTGATCGCCGCGCGCCTGGCGGGCGTGCCGGCCGGCGACTTCGCCGGCCGCTTGGCGGTCGCGAACTGGGCCAAGGAGTCGGCCGCCCAGCAGGGCAACCGCGAGTTCTGGCTGGTCTCCTCCGACACCATCGTCTCGCAGGTCGTCGACGACGCTGCGGTCAAGGCCGAGAGCGAGAGCGACGTGGCCCTCGCCCAGCAGGCGGTGACCTGGTCGCTCGACCTGCTGCACGACGTGCCGCGCGCCGCGCGCATCGCCAGCGCGCCATGGATCCGTGCCGTGGCCGGCCCGGCCAAGGAGGACCTGGCGCGGCGCATGCGCCGCCTCGGCCTCGAGTTCTACGAGGGCCAGTGGCGGCAGCGCGGCGAGGCGCTCGCCCAGGAGTTCCAGGACCGCTTCGCGGCGCTCGGCTGGAAGGACGCCGACGGCTTCTACAAGCTCGGCCGCTGGTGCGACGCCAACTCCGAACTGCTCGGCAGCGCACGCGAGCTGAGTTACCGCTGCTATCAGGCCGGCTACCGCGCCAATCCCAACCACAACGGCATCCGCCGCGAGCTGGGCATGGAGCCCGCCAAGGAGAGCGATGCCGGCGGCGCGCCCAAGGGCGACTTCGCCGACACCAGCTCGGGGATCGCCGTGCCCGGCCCGCAGAACTGGAACCGCACCGATCCCTTCGAGGGCGCGGACGGCACCTGGATCGACGCGGGCAGCGACACCGCCTACCTGAGCGTGCGCATGATCCGCAACGTCGAGGCGCGCGGGCCGTTCGCCGCGTTGTGGGCCGGCCAGCTCGCCGGCCTGCAGGCGCGCACCGGCTTCACCTCCATCAGCGACCAGGCGCTGCCGGTCGCCAGCGGCGAGGCGCGCGTGCTGCGCTATTCGTATCACGAAGGCCGTTACCTGCGCCTCGCCGAGATGGTGGTGCTGCAGAATCCCATCAATCCGACCGCCGCGCGCCTGGATGCCAGCGCCGCCGAGAACGAGATGGACGCGGTGCACCAGGTCTTGCTGACGACCGTGGCCAAGGTGATCGTACCGGCCCCGCCCAGCGCGCAGGCGGCGGCAGGTCCTGGTGGCGCCGTAGCGCCGGCCGATGGCGCCACCGGCGCCGCCGGCGCCACC
>JACDGQ010000422.1 GCA_013821615.1 Planctomycetota bacterium | reverse complement strand
GCGCAGGTCCCCGGCCAGGCGCGCCGGCTCCACGTGGCTGCCGGTCAGGCGCCGGTGCAGGGCGCCGAAGCGCGCCGCCGACGCCGGCGCGCAGCAGGCCGCGGTCATGCCGGCGAGCAGTTCGTAGCCGGTGGTCCCGTCGATCGGCCACTGCACCGGCAGCTCCTCGTCGCGGCCAAGGATCTTCTCCACCACCAGCCACGCGTCAGGCAGGCGCGCGCGCAGTCCGCGTAGGTACGCGGTCGGGTCGATCAGGCCATCGACGTGGTCGATGCGCAGGCCATCAACCAGCCCGCTGTCGACCAGCTCGCAGGCCAGGGCGTGCATCAGGTTGAAGGTGCGCGGATCCTCCATGCGCACCGCGATGAGTTCGTCGATGGCGAAGAAGCGGCGGTAGCCGACCTGCTCGCGGCCCATGCGCCACCACGCCAGCTGCCAGGCCTGCTGCACGATCACGGCGTCCAGCGCGAGCGGATCGGTGACCTCCGCCAGCACGCGCTCGAGTTCCGCGCGCAGCGCCGGTTCCACCGCCATCTCCAGCGCCTCAGCGCGCAGGCGCTCGCGCGCCTCGGCGGGGATCAGGCCGTCGCTCTCGGCAAGCGCCTGGCTGATCCCGGGGGCGAGGCCGGCCGCGTCGAGCAACGCGGCGACGCTCGCGCCGGTCAGCGGCAGCTCGAGCCCGCCGTAGACCAGGACCGGGCCGCGCTCCCGCCAGCGCAGGCGCAGCTTGCCCGCGCGCAGGCTGTCCACGTAGGGCTCGCCGAGCTGCGGCAGCAGCAGCTTGCCGCCCAGGTCGGGGTGGTCCCAGTCGATGTCGAAGAGGAAGGCCCAGCGCGAGCGCCGGCCCCAGGCGAGCACGTCCCACAGATACGGGTTCTGCGCGCTGACCGCGAGGTGGTTGGGCACCACGTCCTGCAGCCAGCCCAGGCCGTGGGCGCGCACCGCGCGCAGCAGGGCGAACAGCTCGTCGCGCGTACCCAGCTCGGGATTGACCGCACGCGGATCGCAGACGTCGTAGCCGTGCGTGCTGCCGGTGCGCGCCTGCGTGATGGGCGAGGCGTAGATGTGGCTGATGCCGAGATCCCGCAGATAGGGCAGCAGCGCGAGCGCGTCGCGGAAGCGGAACTGCGGCGTGAACTGCAGCCGGTAGGTAGCGATGCGCGCTGGCGCGGGGGCGGGAGCGCCGGTCACGGCGCGGTTTCCAGCTCGACCAGCAGCAGGGCGCTGCGCCCCAGTCGCGTCAGGCCTTCGCCCGGGGCCGGCGGGTTCTCGCGCACGCCATCGCGGCCCAGCCACCGGCCCGCGCTGCTGTCCAGCGCGATCTGCCAGCGTCCCGGCGGGATGGTCAACCCGGTGACCGTCTCCGCCGTCGGATTGAGCAGCAGCCAGGTGCGGCAGCCGGGCGCATGGCGCGCGACCGCGATGGTCGCGGGGTGCGGCTGGTCGACAGCGACGCTGGCGCGCGGTCCGGGCTGCAGGGCGGGCAGGTCGCGGCGCAGGCGTAGGCACTCGCGGTAGAAGGCGCGCAGCGTGCGGCCGGGCTCGGCCTGCGCGGCGGCGCGGTCGAGGCGCGAACCGCGCCAGGTCGCGGCGGCGAACGGATCCGGCAGGTCGCCCCCGCTACCCAGCGCACCGAACTCACGCTGCCGGCCGGCGCGCACCGCCGCGACCAGCGCGGGATCACCGTGGTCGACGAAGTACTGGAAGGGCGTGCGCTCCCCCCATTCCTCGCCCATGAACAGCAGGGGCAGGTACGGCGACAGCAGCACGGCGCCTGCCGCGCACTTCAGACCCTCGAGGTCGGTGAGCGCGGCGAGCCGCTCGCCATGCTGGCGGTTGCCGATCTGGTCGTGGTTCTGGCTGAACACCACGAAGCGCTCGGTGGGCAGGTCGCTGGCGTCGTCGCCGTGGGTCAGGCTCCGACCGTCGCACCAGCGTCCGCCGTAGACGTGCCCCGCGGCATAGGCGTCGCGCAGGTGCGCGACCTCGCCGTAGTCGGCGTAGTAGGCGTGCTTCTCGCCGGTCAGCAGGGCGTGCAGGGCGTGGTGGAAGTCGTCCGTCCACTGCGCGTCCAGGCCGTACCCGCCCACCGCCGGCGCGCGCACCAGGCGGCTGGCGTTGAGGTCGCTCTCAGCGAACAGGTGCAGGGTCCGGCCGGTCTCCTGCGACCAGGTGGCGACGTGCGCGGCGAGCTCGGCCAGGAAGTGGCGCGCGCCGGCGTCCATCATGGCGTGGACGGCGTCGAGGCGCAGGGCGTCGACGTGGAAGCCGACCAGCCACTGCCGGGCGTTGGCGATCAGGAAATCGCGCACCCCGTCGCTGTGCGGCCCGTCGAGGTTGACCGCGCTGCCCCATGGCGTGCGGTAGCGGTCGGAAGTGATCGGCATGAAGGTGCCGAGGTAGTTGCCCTCGGGCCCGAAGTGGTTGTAAACCACGTCCAGCACCACGGCCAGGCCGCGCGCGTGGCAGGCGTCGACCAGACGCTGGAAGGCGGCTGGTCCGCCGAGGCTGTCCTGCACGGCGAACGGGTAGACGCCATCATAGCCCCAATTGCGCCCGCCCGGGCACTGCGCCACCGGCATGATCTCGACGGCGGTGACGCCGAGTTCGACCAGGTCGTCGAGGTGGGCGATGGCGGCGTCGCAGGTGCCCGCGTCGCTGAAGGTCCCCAGGTGCAGCTCGTACAGCACGTAGTCGGCGAGTGGCAGGCCGCGCCAGACGCGGTCCGTCCAGGCGAAGCCGTCGAGCGCGACCACCGCGGACGCCGCGTGCACGCCTTCCGGCTGGGAGCGGCTGGCGGGATCGGGGCGCGGCTCGCCGCCGTCGACGCTGAAGTGGTAGCGGTCGCCAGTGACCACATCGTGCACCTGCAGGCCCCACCAGCCGCGCTCGCCCCTGTTCAGGGGGCGCGGCGGCGCGCCGCTGATGACCAGATCCAGGCGCTGCGCATGCGGTGCCCAGACGCGGACGTCGCAGGTGCCGTCGGCGTGCGGGACGACTCCGGGCATGATGAGCGGCCGCTCAGCGCGAGCGGGGCGATCCGGCATGGCGTGCGGGACGACGGCATCGGTGAGTGGCTGGGCGGTCATGGGTGCATCCCGGGTGCGTCCCTGCCTTGCGCGGGCCATGCCAAGGAACGCCTCTCCTGGCGGAGCGCGGCAGCGCCGCTTGCGGCGCGGATAAGCAGAGCCAACGGCGCCCACTGGCGGCATGCCTGCAATGCGCATGACGCGGGTTGCAGATCGCACGTCGAAACCAGCAGCGTGGGTGATCACCCGGCCATGCGCCTGCATGCGCGGACCGCGACCCATCGTGACCATTCACCCAGCTGCGCGCGGTGTCACCACTGCGCGAGCGGCGTCACCACCGCCGCCGCCCCACCGTCCCCCGGCGCCAGCTGCACCGCGATGCGCAGGGCCGCGCCCGCCTCGATCCGGGTCTCGAACCCGACCATGACCGTTCCCGAATTCGCCGCGTCGTAGGCCGCCGGCGGCGGATCGCTCGCCCAGGTTCGCACCAGCGCCCCCGCCGGCTCGAGCACGCGCAGCACCAGGCGGTGGCCATCCTGCGTCAGCACCGCGGCGCCCGGCATCATCCCGCCGACGGTCGCGCGCGTCATCATCGCCCAGCGCACCGTGCAGGCATGCTCCGCCACGATCTCGTCCTGCACCACCACCGAGCGGTCGGCGAGCAGGCTGACACCGCGCAGCGCCTGCTGGAGCTGGCCGCGATAGACGGGGCCGGCGTCGATCACGGTGCGCTGGCCATGCGTGGCGAGGATGGTCGCGCGGCCCTTCACCACCTGCTCCTGCCCGTCGACGGTGAGGATGTTGTGGCTCAGTGGGCCGATA
>JACDGQ010000421.1 GCA_013821615.1 Planctomycetota bacterium | reverse complement strand
GCACTCCGCACCCCGCACGCCGCACTCCGCACCTTCGCCCGCACCTTCGCCCGCACCATCGCGCTCCCCAGTACAAGCCCGGGGATCCGATGATCACCTGGACCGCCCTGGGCATCCTGTCGCACTGGCTGATCTGCGCGGGCATGATGATCGTCGTGCCGCAGCAGCGCAGCGCGGGTGCGGCACGCAGCTGGCTGCTGCTGGTCTTCCTGCTGCCGTGGGTCGGCGTCCTGGTCTATCTGCTCATCGGCCGGGCGCGGCTGCCTGCGCTGCGCCAGGAGCGCCAGGCGCGGGTCTCGGACTTCATCCGCAGCGCGGTGGAGCTGCGCGCGAGCGTCGTACCGCATCCTCCCGCAGGGCGGGCGGATGCGATCGCCCTGACCAGGCGGCTGGGCGACTTCCCGCTCACCGCCGGCAATCGCTGCGAGCTGCTCACCGCCTACCAGGGGATCATCGACCGGTTGTGCGCCGACATCGACGCCGCCACCCACCACGTCCATCTGTCGTACTACATCATCGCCGCCGATCGCACCGCGCGGCAGGTGGCCGACGCCCTGGTGCGCGCCGCCGGGCGCGGCGTGGCCTGCCGGGTGCTGATGGATGGTTCAGGATCGAAGCGCGGTCTGCACCATCTCGCCCCGCGCCTGCGCGCCGCCGGCATCGAGGTCATGGCGCTGCTCGCAACCGGCCTGCTGCGCCGGGGCGCCGCCCGCTTCGACCTGCGCAACCACCGCAAGATCGCCATCATCGACGGGCGCATCGGCTACACCGGCTCGCAGAATCTCATCGACCCGGACGCCGTCCGCGGCCTGGTCTATCAGGAACTGGTGGTGCGCCTGGCTGGTCCAGCGGTGCGCCAGCTGCAGGCCGTGCTGCTGGCCGACCGCTACCTGGAGTGCGGGCAGGAACTGCCGCTGCACGAGCTGCTGCCCGAGATGCCGGAAACGGGCGGCACCCTGCTGCAGACCCTGCCGAGCGGGCCGGGCTACCGCCACGCCAATACCCTCGACCTGCTCGTCAGCCTGATCCACGGGGCGCGCCGGCGGGTGGTGATCACCACTCCCTACTTCGTCCCCACCGAGTCGCTGCTCGACGCCCTGATCATCGCCGCCCTGCGCGGCGTCGCGGTGGTGCTGATCGTCGCCGCGCAGATCGACCAGACGCTGGTCGGCCTGGCACAGCGCTCCTACTACGACCAGCTGCTCGTGAGCGGCATCGCCATCCACGCCTACCGGCCGCGCTTCCTGCACGCCAAGCACGTGACCATCGACGACGACCTGGCGCTGATCGGCACCAGCAACATGGACATCCGCTCCTTCGCCCTCAACGCCGAGATCAGCCTGGTGATCCCCGATCCCGCGGTGGTCGCCGACCTGCGCCGCATCGAGGACGGCTACCTCGCCGAAGCGGAGCAGCTCGACCTGGCGCGCTGGCGTAAACGCCCCGCCGCCCTGCGCATCGCCCAGAACCTCGCCCGCCTGATGGACGCGGTACTCTGACCACCGGCCCCCGCGCCCAGTGCCATCACGCGAGAACGGGCTTACGTGGGGAATTGCCGCAGAGCCGCAGAGGGCGGCCATGTTCTTGTGAAGCGTCCAGAGGAACGTCACCAGACCTTTCTCTTTGAGGCCAAGATCTCGTCTCTGCGGCCCTCCTGACTTCCCTCTGCGGCTCTGCGGCAAAGCCAAGCGGTCTCGCAAAGCCCAGCTGGATAGCCTTGGCCTCCTCCCGCTACACCGGTCCGTCCCAGCCCCTTTGCACCACTGACGCCGCCCCTAGGGTAGCCCCATGTCCCTGACCGCGATCATCGGCACCGGCACCTGGGGTGCGGCGGCAGCGACCCTGGCGGTGCGCGCCGGCAAGGCGCCGGTGGTACTGGTCGGACGCGACCGTGAGCGGGTCGCGGTCCTGGCGGCCTCCCGCCGTCATGCCCAGATGCCCGACCTGCCCCTGCCGGCCGAGCTGGTGATCAGCGCCGACCCGGGGGTGCTGGGTGCGGCCGATCTGGTGCTGTGGGCGGTGCCCACCCAATTCACCCGCGACCAGGCGCGGCGCCTGCGCCCCCACCTCGCCCCCGACGCGGTGGTGGTGTCCCTGGCCAAGGGCCTTGAGCAGGGCTCGCTGCTGCGCGTCAGCGAGATCCTGGCCGCCGAGCTCGGACCGCGCGCCTATGGCAGCATCTCCGGCCCCAGCCACGCCATCGAGGTCATGGCCGGCCTGCCGGTGGCCCTGGCCATGGCGGGTGATGAGACCTGCTGCGCCCTGGCCAGCGCCCGCCTGCATTCCTCGCGCTGCCGGCTGTACACCACCGGCGACCTGGCCGGGGTCGAGCTCGGCGGGGCGCTCAAGAACGTCATCGCGGTGGCCGCCGGGATCTGCGACGGGCTGCGCCTGGGCGACAACACCAAGGCCGCGGTGATCACCCGCGGCCTGGCAGAGATGCGCCGCCTGGGGCGCGCCCTGGGCGCCCAGGACGGCACCTTCGCGGGCATGGCGGGCATCGGCGATCTGCTCGCCACCTGCTACTCCCCGCACGGCCGCAACCGCGCCCTGGGCATGGCCGTGGCCCTTGGCGAGACTGCCGCCGAGCACCTCGCGCGCCACCGGACCGTGGCCGAAGGTGCATGGACCTGCCGCGCGGCAGTTGAATTGGCCGCCCGGGTCCATATTGAACTTCCCATCGCCTCGCAGGTGGCATCGGTCCTGTGGGCCGCTACACCGGTGCGCACCGCGATGGAAACCCTCCTCTCCCGAGCCCCCAAGGAAGAAAACGCATGAAGACCAAAGCCCTCAGCACCAGCCTCGCCACCGTGGCCCTCGCCACCTTCACCATCGGCGGCGCCTGCGCCGTCGAAACCGAGCTGGCCAAGGGACCGGACGATTTCATGCTCAGCACGGAGATGGTCAGTAAGCACTACGACCAGGGTCGCGTGCTCAACGACGGCGTCACCGGCAAGGGCACCCTCCAGGCCCGCTACTTCGACATCGGCCTCAAGCTCGACCATTACATGGTCCTGGGTGAGGAGCTCGTCAATCCCTACACCGGCCAGCGCAACACCTTCGGCACGACCACCCAGTTCGACGCCAAGCTCGACTACCTGATCGAGGTCGAGAACCTCCTCCAGGTGATCCCCTATTACCAGTGGGTCACCTATCCGAACCTCGGCAGCGTCCCGCACAGCGACCAGCAGCACTACCTCGGCGTCGACGCCTGGTGGCTGACCCCGCTGCAGGGCGTCGAACTCGGCGGCGGCGTCGCCTACAACCCGTTCTACAACGCCGACGAGAACAAGTACGGTTCCTCAGGCGGCGCGTCGAACCACGACTTCAAGGGCGGCATCGGCGCCCGCGAGTTCTACCAGCACGCCCCGGTCGACCTGGTCTTCTGGCAGCTCTTCAACTTCGGCAACGAGCAGTACAAGCGCTTCACCGACCCCTTCAACACCACCGGCGGCCGTGGCTTCACCACCATGGACCTGGGCGTCAAGCTCACCCAGCCGTTCTTCATGAAGGACCTGTGGACGACGCTCAGCCTCGAGGGCCACTTCTGGCTCGAGAAGGCCGACCGCACCGCGATGCGCGCCAACAACCTCGATCCCAACGAGATCATCCTGAGCGTCGGCATCGAGTACCGCCCGGAATAGTCCGCTTCTGGCACTGGTTCCCCGCTACGGCCGCCGTGAGGCGGCCGTAGGCGTTTAACGCCGACCGGGAGGGTGCGGAGTGCGGGGTGCGGGGTGCGGGGTGCGGGGTGCGGAGTGCGGGGTGCGGAGTGACCGCGCTGACAACGCCCTTGTCAGCGAAATCGGTCGCAGAAGACCAGTCGACACCACGTCCTACGGTCACTCCGCACTCCGCACTCCGC
>JACDGQ010000420.1 GCA_013821615.1 Planctomycetota bacterium | reverse complement strand
GAGGATGGGCGCGCCGCAGGCCGCAAAGGTCTCGGACGGGATGGTCACCGCGTGCGGCTTGGCGATGTCGGTGTTGGCGGCGATCAGCAGCTCGTCGAGGCCCTCGTGCGAGCGGCGGTGCAGCAGGTAGACCGGCGAGTCGGCGGCGCTGATGCGGGTCAGCTTGGCGCCATCGAAGAAGCAGGGATGGTGCGCGAGCAGGCGCGTCAGGTCGCCGAGCTCGCCGACGATGTTCTCGGCCGCGCCCCAGCTCAGGCCGCGGCTCTGGTGGACCTCGACCTTCTCGGCGGCCAGCCATTCCACGCCGCAGGTGAAGCCGAAGCCGCCGCTGGTCGAGGTCAGCGCGTTGAGGCGGTTGCGCAGCAGCGACCAGGCGCGGCCGCCCTTGGCGAGGCGCTCGTTGTCGTGGGTCTCGCTGTAATTGACCAGCACGCCGACGCGCTGCGCCTGGCGGTGCGCGTGGTCGAGGTAGGTCGCGACCTCGGGGCCGGCGTAGTTCTGGAACAACTCGGAGTAGGCCCACTGCATGCCGCCGGCGGTGAGCAGCGCCTCGGTCGCCTCCCACGCGCCGCCCAGGCCCTCGAGCAGGAAGATGGTGGCGGGGAATTCCTGGCGCACGGTGGCGGTGATGAACTGCCAGGCCGGCATCGGCACCATGTAGCCGGCATCGCAGCGGAAGCCGTCGACGCCGCGCCGGCACCACACCAGGAAGACCTCGGCCAGTTCGCGCCACAGCGCGGGCGCGCGGTGGTCGAGCTCGACGAGGTCCTCCCAGGTGGTGCCCCAGGCGCCGGGCGAGTGGAAGGTGCCGTCGGCGCCCCGCTGGAACCACTCCGGGTGCTCATTCATCAGCGTCGATCCCCATCCGGTGTGGTTGATCGCCAGGTCGATGAAGAGCTGCGCGCCGCGCACGTGCACCGCGTAGGACAGCTCGCGGAACTGGTCGACCGCGGTGGTGCGCTTGTCGAACACCACCAGCGCCGGATCGATCGCGGTGAAATCCGTGGCCGCGTAGGGGCTGCCGAAGCGCCCGTAGCGCGCATAGGTGGTCGGCGTCGGGTTGACCGGCAGCAGGTGGATGATGCGGCAGCCGAGGGTGTCGATGATGTGCGGCAGCTGCTGGGTGAGGTCGCGCAGCGTGCCCGAGGGCGGGATCGCCGACCAGCCGTGGCGGTCGAAGGCGGCGAGTTGATCGTCGAGCAGACCGTGGCGCGTGGCGCTCAGCCGGCGCGACTCGCCGAAGGCGCGCACGAAGGCGCAGTAGATGGTATTGGCGGTACGGTGGCTGTCGGGATGCACTGACAGGCCGACGTCGCCGCCGTCGGGCCAGTGCTGCTGCCCGCGCGCGTCGACCGCGTAGGCCTTGACGCGGAAGAAGCCGACATCGGCCAGGGGCAGCTCGATCGCCCAGCCGCCCGCGGCGTCGCGCTGCAGGGGGATGTCGTGCCACGAAGCCCCGGCGAAGGCCTGGCCACTGCCGAGCGCCGCGACCACTTCATCGCGCGCCGCCGCTGCCCGCCCGAGATCGGTGCGCAGCAGTGCCCGCCAGCCGGCCGGTATGGCACCCTCGGGCAGGGCCAGGGTGAAGCGCACCCGGTCGCCCACGAACCCGAGCAGGCGGTCGCCAGGAACGGGGGTCATGATCGGCTGCGGCATGCGCGTGGCTCCTGGGGTGGGGGCTGGGCCCGCACCGCAGTTTGCACCCTTCGGGGGGGCTCGGCAAGGCTGCGGGGATCAACCCCCTGATGGGGCTGGCGTCTGGGCCTGGGTCGGGGCGACCGCGACCACGCCCTGGCGCCTGCCGCCGGCGGCTGCGGCCGCGTCGAAGGCGTCTTTGAGGGCGAGGCGCAGGGCGGTGGCCACGGCCTCGTGGCGTCCGGGCTTGACGCGCATGGCATGCGCGCGGTGAGCGCGGCGCCGCCCAGGGCGGCGATGCCCGTGACCTCCGGCTCGCCGGTGACGTCGGGGTTGGCGGCGCGCAGCGCGGTGCCGACCTGCTGCATGGTCGCGAACACCGCGCGCACGTCCTGGTCGTAGGCCACCTCGACCGCCACCACCGCCTTCACGTAGTCCTTGGAATAGTTGACCACCTGCTTGACGTCGCCGTTGCGCACGATGCTGAGACGGCCGTCCTCGCTGCGGATGCGCGTGGTGCGGAATTCGATCGCCTCGACCGTGCCCGAGGCCCCGGCGGCGTCGACCACGTCGCCGACCATGTAGATGTTCTCGAAGAGGATGAAGAAGCCCGAGACCACGTCGGTGATCAGCGACTGCGTGCCGAATCCGACCACTACCCCGAGCACGCCGGCGCCTGCCAGGAAGGGCCCCGGGTTGAAGCCCAGCGCGGACAGGATCATCACGAACATGCCGAAGTAGCAGATGTAGCCGAAGACGCTGCGCACCAGTGGCACGATGGTCGCACGGCGGCGACGCTCGTGCTCGCCCAGACCGGCCGCATGGAGCATGTTGCGGTCGATGAACAGGAAACCGACCTCGATCAGCACGCGGCCGAGGAAGAGGATGCCGATCGCCTCGATGATGCGCGGTCCGTAGATTGCGAGGTCGGCGAAGGGCGGCAGCTGCTTCAGCACCAGCGCTGCGATCGCGGTCCACAGCGCGTACTCCAGGCAGCGGCGCAGCAGCGGGATGAGCGGGCGCAAGCGCTCGTAATAGACCAGCCACTCGCGCCCCTGCGCGTAGTGCAGGCTGAGGCCGTCGAGGGTGGCGACGATCACTGCCGAGGCGCGGATGATCAGGACGCCGACCGCGATGATCAGGTAGATGCGCACCGCGACCGCGAGCGCGTCGCCGACCGCGGACGGCAGCGGCAGCAGGCGCGCGGCGAATACCACCACCAGCAGCCACGCCGTGGTGGCGATGACGCGATCGAGACCGCCGAAGAACGCGGCCAGGCTGCGGTCGTTGGCGGCGAGCCGGTCCCAGCGGTTGCAGGCGGTCTGCAGGTGCGCGAGCAGTCTGCGCAGCACGCGCGTGGCGATCGCCACGCCGACGGCGACGGCGAGGATCTCGGCGACGGCGATGGCGATCGCGCGCCAGGTCTCGGCGCTGATGTCGAGCAGCGCATCGCGCGTCCACACCCAGGGGTGCTCCTCCTGCTGCAGGAGCCAGCCGTTCCACGCGCAGATCGCCAGGCACAGCACCAGAGCCGTCAGCCACGCCACCGCCCGCACCAGCCCACGCAGGTGCAGGGCGGTGGCCGCGATCGCCGCATTGCGGTGCCGGGCGATGCGGTTCAGCACCAGGGCGACCAGCGCATAGCATGCGCCGATGACCAGGATCGCGGCCAGGCACTCGCCGCCGGCGACGGCGAAGAAGGCGGTGAGCGGCTGGGCGATCAGGTCGGGCGGGCCGCCATGCGGGGAGGTGGACATGGGTGGCGGTTTAGCCAAGGCCGGCAAAGAGGCCAGTGGAATGGCGAAGAAGACCAGGAAAATGCTCTGAAATACCGTGGTCTGTCGCCTCCGCGTCCAGGCGTGGGAGCGCTTCTCGGTGGGGGACGAACGACAGCGAAAGATGGATAAAACAGGAGGCGCGGAGACGCGGAGGTCGGAAGAGGACTGCCGGGGATGGGCAATCACCCTACATTTCAGATGGATCCTGAGCGTCAAGGAATACGCAGCGTCGTGGGGTTCGAGCCCGCGCCCGAGCTCTCGACGCGCGTAGGCGAGCCCTTGCCGTTCCCCTCATCCGTTCTCCGCGTCTCCGCGCCTCCTGTTCTATCTGGTTGTCAATCCGACTCACGCTTCCGGCAACCACAGCGTGAAGCAGGCGCCGTCTGGGCACGGCACCACCTCCAGGCGGCCGCCGAGCTGGCGCGCGAGGCGGCGGCTGAGCGCCAGGCCGAGGC
>JACDGQ010000419.1 GCA_013821615.1 Planctomycetota bacterium | reverse complement strand
ATCGCCGCCTTCATGCTCAAGCACCGCCTGGCACGCGAGCCGGGCTCGACCTACACCATCGCCGGCAATGCCCTGGACGACACCCGGCGCGCGCTGCGCCTGATCCGCGCGCACGCCGTGGAGTGGCATGTCGACCCGGCGCGTCTGGGCGCGGTCGGCTTCTCGGCCGGCGGCGAACTGGTGGCGCTCGCCGCGATGCACCCGGCCGGGGCCGATGCGGCGGTCGCCGATCCGATCGACCGGCTGGACGGCCGCCTCGCCTTCCAGGCGCTGATCTACCCCGGCGGCTCCGCCGACATCGTGCCCGCCAAGGACGCGCCGCCGCTGTTCATGGCCTGCTCGGCCAACGACCGCCAGGACATCGCCGAGGGGCTGGCCGAGGTCTACCTGAAGTGCAAGAAGGTCGGCGCCTCGGCCGAGCTGCACATCTACGCCAGCGGCGGGCACGGCTTCGGACTGCGCCCCGGCATGACCGGCGAACTCGCCGGCTGGCCCGAGCGCATGGTCGAGTGGCTGGCGAGCCAGAAGCTGCTTGAGGCGGCCGCGGCCAAGTAGCCCAGCGTGCGTGCAGTGCGCGCTGAACGCTTGACGCAGCGCTTCACGGCGGCGTGGGCACTGCCGTCATCGCGCGGCGCAGGCCGGCCCACTCGGCGCCGTCGTCGAAGTGCACGGTGCCATCGTCGAGGCTGACGCCCAGGCGGCGCCACAGGCGCGCCAGATCGACGGTCTCCGGGCGCGGGCCCTGGCGCGCGTGCAGCGTGGTCAGCGCGGTGAGGCCCACGAAGCGGTCGCCGGCGGCGAACAGCGCGGCGGGTTCCAGGTGGGTCGATCCATCGTCGCCGGCGGCGAGCAGGCCACGCAGCACGTCGTCCGCACTCTTCCGCCCGGCGGTGCGGTCGCGGATGTCGAGATCGGCGAGCAGCCAGAACAGCGTCCCGCCCCAGTAGGTGCGGCCCCAGCTGCGGGTGCGGTCGAGGCCGCGGTCGCCGCGCTCCGGCTGGCCCTGCGGCGCGCCCTCGATCAGCTCGCGCCACAACACCGCGGGTGCGAGCTGGCCGGCGCGGGCGCGCGCCAGCGGTTCGAAGTAGCTGGCCGCGCCCTCCTCCAGCCAGTGGGAACCCTCGCCGACGTCGGGGATGGCGAGGTGGAACATCTCGTGAGTGATGACCCAGTCGTCGGCGAGATCGGCGGCGGTGGTCGCCGCGCCCAGACGCACGCTGATGCGGCGGCCGTCGTGGGTCACGCCGCCGTGGACCGCCTCGCCACCGTCGGCGAGCACCACCACCGAAGCCTCGTCGACCGGGAAGTGGCCGTAGAAGACCGTCAGCGCCGCCATGCCGCGCGCCACCCAGGCGCGCACCTCGGCCAAGGGCACCGGCAGGTGCGGCGCGGCCACCAGCAGGATGCGCGCCGCGCCGCTGCGCAGGGTGAGCACCTGGGAACCGGCGGGTTGGTCGAGATCGAGATCGGCAGGGGCCGGCCGCCAGGTTTCCACAGCCAGCAGCGCGGCGGGGGGCTCGACCGCGCTGCCCGGTGCCGGGGACAGGATCATGATGCCGGAAACAGACAGCAGCAATCCACGACGTAGGCAGGCTGGAAATCGTGGCACAGCAGGCTCCTTGGTCCCCTCGCCGGGACCCCATCATTGACGGCGGCGGCGACCGCGTCGGAAGCGAAACCCGCGCAGCCTCCCACCAAATGGAAACGGCGCACCGCCCAGGGGGCGGTGCGCCGGTCGGCGGAATTTCGGATGGTCAGTGGCGCGTCAGCCGCGTCACCACGCCAGCCCGGCGATGGTCATCGCGAGCTGGTTGCCGAACAGGTCGACGAAATCGGTCGTGCCGCCGGGCGGCTTGGCTCCGAAGCTGTCGCTGGTGTTGAACACCACGCCGAAGCTGACGCCATTGCCGCTGAACTGCATGCGCGTGGCGGTGCCGGCCATGCCGCCGGTGCGCGCGCCGCCGGGACCGCCCAGCCCCCAGCAAGCCCAGGTGCCTGAGAAGCGCGCCAGCGCCGAGGCGGTGGACATCAGTCCGCCGCCGGAATCCATGGTCTCGGTCATGAAGCCACCGCCGCCGTAGGCTGCGGGCTCATTGACCTGGCTGGTCGGCAGGTTGGCGGGCAGGCCGATGCTGCACGCGTGGTAATGGACCTCGTCGGCGGCGCGCTGGCTGGCCAGGGTGCGGGCCAGGTGCAGGTCGGTGATGTTCAGCGGCGCCAGCACGTGCTGGCGCACATAATCGGTGAAGGTCTGGCCGGAGACGTGCTCGACCACCAGGCCGAGCAGGATGTAGCCGAAGTTCGAATACGAGGCGCCGTTGGTGGTGCCGAAATTCTGGCTGCCCGGGGCGAACTGCAGGGGCATGCCGAACATGTAGCGGGCGAGGTCGCGCTTGCTGGGCGGTCCCGCCAGCCCGACGTCGGCGCTGATCTTGCGCAGCTGGAATTCCGGGTGGAAGCCGCCGGGGGCATCCGGCAGCCAGCCACCGGCGTGGTCGACCAGGTGCTGCACGGTGATGTCGTGGATGCGCGGGTCGGGTATTTGGCCGGCGACAGCCGGGGCAGTGATACCGAGCAGCGCGAAGACCTTGGCGCCGAGCGCCAGCTGGCCGGCGTCGACCTGGGTCTTGATCGCCGCGCAGGTGAAGGCCTTGCTGACGCTGGCGAGGCGGAACTCGCTGCCCGGCTGGGCGACGGCGTAGCCCGGCTCGGCCCAGGTGTAGGCGCGCGCCAGCTTGACCACCCCGTTCTTGGCGACGGCGAGCGACGCGGCGCGCACGCCCCAGCGCTGCATGAAGACCTTGAAGGCCGCATCCACCACCGCGTCGTGCGGGGCGCCGGCGCCGCTCACCGTCCAGGTGCGCGCAGTGGGCTCGACCTGCTTGGCGAACAGCGCCGCATAGCGCGCGTTGCCGCCGCTGCCGCCGCCGTGCACGTCGAGCGGCAGCTCGCCCTGCGCGACCAGCTGGGTGAACGCGGCCTGATAGTCGGCGCTGCTCAAGCCGTGGCGCGCCTGCCAGTCGCCGATGGCGTCGTCGCGGAACACCGCCAGATAGGCGTGGTCCTCGGTCGGCACCACCACCGCCGGGCGCAGCGGGATCTGCGTGACCGCGTTGAACCACGCCTGGTGGTCGGTGGCGTTGGCCGCGAGGTGCACCAGCCACTGCACGTTGCCGGGATTGGGCATCCACACGCCGGCGTAGGTGCGCGCGCCGGGCGTGCCGTAGATGCCGACGGTGGTCAGGATCTGACCGTTGGCCTTCGCTGTGGCGTTGGCCTGATCGAAGCCGGCCTGATCGAGGCCGTGCTTGGCGAACCAGCCGCTGACCGTGGTGTGCTCGAAGACCGCGGCGAACACCGCGGAGGAGCCGGAGCCGGTCACCGAGACCAGGCGCGGCACGTAGCCCTTGCCGGTCCACTCGGTGAAGAACGCCTGGTAGCCGGCGGCGTCGCGGCCGTGGCAGGCCTGCCACCCCGGGCCGCTGCGCTTGACCCACACCACCGCGTAGTGCGGATCGCTGCCACCATACACGCTCAGCGACTGGATGCGGTAGCCCTGCTGGCTGAAGACGGTGAAATCCGCCTGGTACTCGGCGGGGGTGAGCCCGTGGCGGGCATGGAAGGCGGGTGCGAGCTGGGGCTGGTTCATGGTGGTGCGTCCTGCGTGGGTGAAGCGGCCGGGCCGCCTGGGTGGCTGCCAGAGGTACGGCGGAAAAGCGGCGAAGCGGAAGCGCGGGCCGTAGTGCTGCGCGCCCCGCGCTCGACGATCCGCCGCTCAGCGCGGCTCGCGCAGGTCCACGCCGGGCACCGTGAACGGCACCTCGACGACCCGCTGCGCCGCGCCGGCTGCGAGCCTGGCGATCTCGGCC
>JACDGQ010000012.1 GCA_013821615.1 Planctomycetota bacterium | reverse complement strand
GCACCGTGTCGCCGGCACGCAAGCCACCGGCGCTGACCAGCGCGTGCCAGGCGGTGACCGCGGCGCACGGCAGGGTCGCCGCCTCGGCCCAGGACAGGTGCGCCGGCACCTCGACCACGCCATGCTCGTCCAACACCACTTCTTCAGCGAGCATGCCGTCGAGCCCGCCACCGAGGTCGCTGCGCATGTGCGCGCGCGTCGGCGCGCCGTCCAGCCAGGTCTGGAAAAAGGTTCCAGCCACGCGCATGCCGACGCGCACCGCGGCGACCCCGTCGCCAACCTCGACCACGTCGCCTGCGCCATCGCTGCACGGCACCAGTCCGATGCGTGGATTGCGCGTGTAGACGCCGCGCGCGACCAGTAGGTCGCGGTAGTTCAGCGCCACGGCGCGCACGCGCACGCGCACCTGCCCGTGCGCCAGCGCGGGCCGCGGCGCGTCCTCCAGCGCCAAGCCATCCAGCTCCGACGAGAAACGGACCAGACGGTAGGTCTTCATGGGGGTCTCCAGGGTCGCGATGATCCCAGCGCACCGTGCACGGGTAGTCAATCGCCGAAGACGGCGCGCAGAACGGGCCGCAGCGTCGGACTGCTGGTGCCCATTTGGCGTTTTAATCACGCCAAGAGAGCCAGAGGCAGAGAGCACGAGAGGCGGAGCAGGGCCATCCACCCCAGCGCACGATGGTGGCGCCAGGGAGCAGTCACATTCAGCGACGCGCGACAGGCGAGAGTGGTGGTTCGGGTGACGCACGTCCGCCCTTCGCGTTTTTAAGCGCCTGACCCTCTTGCGCGGGGTAGCCCTACCCACGTGATGGTACGTGCGCCCGCGCCTTCGACAGCGACAACTTCATAAAAAAGAGTCAATAAGAGTCGATTATAAAATATAATATATCTATATGACACGTAAAATAACTCCTCAACACTTAGTCATGATCTGTGTAATTATGATATCGATACTATGACCACCGACGATGATTTTACCGATGCCACGGGGCAGAAGCAGGCCCAGATTCAGGCCAATCTGCGCGAGCGCATCATCTCCGGGGCCATAAACGTTCGCGAGCTCATGCCGCGGCGGGTCGACCTGGAGCGGGAATTCGCGGTCTCCCGCGTCACCATCCAACGGGTGTTCAACCAGCTTGCCGAGGACGGCTTCGTCCACGCCCATGGGAGGAGCGGGACGCGCGTCGCTGATCATCCTCCCCACCTCAGCCGCTTCGCCCTGGTTTTCCCGACCACCGATCTCGTCAGCAACCGCTTCTGGGCGACCCTCGATCAGGTCGCACGTCGGATCTCGTGCCCGGAGCGGACCATCGTCAGCTTTTTCGACGTCAACGCCTCGCAGCGTGCGGCGCAGCATCGGCTCGAGGCGGATCTGCACGCTCGTCGTCTGGCCGGGGTGATCTGGGCGAACAATCCTGGCGCGGCCCTGGTCCACAGCCCGTTGGTGCAGGCCTATCCGGTGCCCGCAGTCGCCATCATGCCGATCTCGATGGCGCGGCTGCCAGGGGTGACCGTGGACAACCGTGCGTTCATGGAACGCGCGGTGGATCATCTGCTGGCGCTCGGTCGCAGACGCATCGCCGTGCTCACCGTCCCGGGGCATGAAGGCGCCTATGCTGCGGAATTGATCGCGCAGCGCGGTGGCGGATTCCGCCCGATCTGGATGCAGGAGATCCAGCCGGATCAGGGCAGCCTGGCGCGCAGTCTCATCCACTTGATGTTCAACCGTGACCAGCTGCAGCGACCTGATGCGCTGATCATCGCCGACGACAATTTGGTTGAGGATGCCACCGGCGGATTGATCGCCGCCGGCGTGCGGATTCCCGATGAGCTGGCGATCGTCGCGCACTGCAACTTTCCGTGGCCGACGGTGAGCGTGGTCCCCACGCGCCGCCTGGGCTTCGACGCCCGAGCGCTGCTCGAACGATGCTTCTCGATCCTGCGCGAAGGCCGCAAGGACATGGCGCCCAGTGCGCCGGTCTTCATCCCGCCGGTTTTCGAAAACGAGCTCGCCGTGGACGTCCGGGCATGAGCTGCTGGCGCATGCGGTGGACTCGCGGGTCCGAACGCGGCTTCCTACCCCGAAAGGCGGCGATGAACCCGATCCCCCTCCTCGCCCTGGTCGCTGCGATGCTGGTCGCCAGCTGTCCACTCGCCGCCACCGAGACCGAAAACCTCGGCCTGCGCATCCTGCCGGCATCCGCCGCGATGGCGATCGACGGCAATACCGCGGACTGGGATCTCAGCGGTGGCATCTTCGCCTGCGACAACGTCGAGGTCCGCCGCGAGCGGCTCGCCGTGTGGCTGCATGCCATGTACGACGCGAAAAACCTCTATCTATTGGCACGTTTCATCGACGACACGCCGATGAACAATCCGGGTCAGACCGGAGGCGATCCGGGATTCGCCGGAGATTCGCTGCAGGTGCGCTTCCTGTTCGCGCGCGACACCCCTGACGAACGGACCTCGCACTGGACCTGCTGGCGCGGCAGCGACGGCAAGGACATCATGGACGTCGTCTATGCACGCTTCGGCAAGAACATCAACGAGGGCGCGATCAAGGACGCGAAGGCCAGCGGGGCCGCGCAGGCATTCGCGAAGGAGGCGCACGGCTATGCGCAGGAACTCGCCATACCGTGGGCACTGCTGAGCCGCGATGGCAAGGCCCCTGGTGCCGGCGGCGCATTCGCCATGGCGGTCGAGCCGAACTTCACCATCGGCGTCGGTGGCCGCTTGACGGTGAAGGACATCTTCAAGGCCGGGCTGCCGAACATCGACCGCGTGTTCACCTTCATGAACGAGGCGGTGTGGGGTGATGCCACGCTGGAAAAAACGGGTCAGGTCGCGCCGCGCGCACTGCACCTGGCGGATGGGCGCGAATTCGCCGTGCATCTCGTGGGCGGGGCCCCCGTGGTCGATTGGACCGGGCTCGTCCGCAACGTCGAGTCCCCTGGTGTCAAGAGCATCGATCTGACCATGCCCAGCGATGGCTACGCCTCGCTGCAGGTGGTGGCCAAGGATGGCACGGTCGTGCGGCAGTTGCTGAATCAGGCCTTCTTCAGCAAGGGCCTGCACCACGTGCCGTGGGATGGCTTGGCGACGGGGTGGTGGCGCACGCCGGGAGAGCCGGTTCCCGCTGGCGACTACACCGTTCGTGGCATCGCCCACGCTGGCATCGGCTTGGCGCTGCGTGGCTTCGCCGGCAACGCCGGCACGGTCCCATGGGACAATGGTCCAGGGAGCAACTGGGGTGGTGACCACGGCGTGCCGTCGTCGATCGCCTGCGATGCCCAGCACCTCTATCTCGGGTGGACTTCGGCGGAGGCGGGCAAGGCGCTGGTCGCGTGCGATCACGATGGCGTACCGCAGTGGAGCAACATCCATGGCGGCATCGCCGGTGCGAAGCTGGTCGCGACCGATGGACACCTGGTGTACGTGCTGCGCGACGCCGAGCGGCCGAGCGCCGGCAAGATGGTCGTCCTCTACCGCTTGGACGCCGCCAATGGGCGCTATGCGCCGTGGGAGGGCACCGACTCCCCCGATCTCGAGGTCGAGTTCCCTGATGGCTTGGCGGTGGCGAATCACCGCCTCTACCTCACGCATGCCAGCACGGACCGCATCGAACTACGCGACGCCGCCACCGGGAAGGGCGTGGCGTCCTGGCCGGTTCCACGCCCACGCGACCTGCGCATCGGTAGCGACGGTCGCGGCTATGTGCTGTCAGGCGCCGCTGGGCCGCACGGATCGGGAGCGCAGTCCAGCGACCAGGCCGGCGGTGGCGCCACCACGGTGCTGGCGATCGATCTGGCCAGTGGGGCAACGACAGCGGTGGTGCAGGGACTGGTCAATGCCACCGCGCTGGCCGTGTCGCCGGATGGCACGCTGTACGTCGGCGAAGGCGCCCCCAGCCACCAGATCCGGGTTTTCGATGCGGCCGGACACGAACGCCCGGGCATCGGTCGTCCCGCAGGCCGTCCGGTCACCGGACCGTGGATCGCTGATGGTCTGCGGGACATCACCGCGCTGGCGGTGGATGCCAGGAACCGCCTGTGGGTGGCCGAGAGCTGCGCGCATCCCAAGCGCATCAGCGCGTGGGACGTGGCGACCCGCAAGCCGGTCAAGGAGCTGTTCGGCGCGTGCCACTACGGGGCGGGTGGCGCGACCATCGATCCCCTCGACCCGGACATCATGGTCGGCGAAGGGTGCGAGTGGCGGATCGACCATGCTACCGGACTGGGACGCTGTACGGGAGTCATCGCCGACACCTTCCACGGCGCGACGCGCTTCATCACCGGTCCGAAAGGTCGCACCTACCTGGTCACCTCGACCGCGTCGGGCCCGCCGCTGTACCAGGTGTTCGAGCGGGTTGCGGAAGGCGACTACCGCCTGCGCGGCGAGATTGCCGGCGATGCCGGCGGAGCGACGGCGTTCTGGTCCGACGCCAATGGCGATGGTCAGCGCCAGGCGCAGGAGACCTCGTCCATGCCGGGCACCATCAGCGCCTCGCCCTACATCGGCATCGGCCTCGATGTCGCAGACGATCTGACCGTGTTCGCCACGCGTCGGCTGAACGGCGCGACCACAGCGGTGCAGCTGCCGCTCGCGGGCTGGACGCCGAACGGCGCGCCGCAGTGGCATGTCGAATCGCTGCGTCCGGTGGTCGCACCGGGCTTCCCATCTCCGGATGGCAAGCGGCTGATGACATCGTCGGTCGAGGCGCGCACCTTCACCGCCTATGATCTCGCCACCGGCGCGGTGTGCTGGAATTACCCAAACACGTTCGGCGGGGTCCACGGCTCGCACGACGCCCCGGGCATCGAGCAGGGACTGATCCGCGGCGCGCTCGCGGTGGTCGGCTGCGTGCGGCTGCCTGAACCGGTCGGGTATGCCTGGGTGGTGACCACCAACGTGGGCGAATGGCATCTGCTCACGCGGGACGGATTCTACCTCACGCAGCTCTTCCAGGGCGACACCTTCAAGGTGGCGCTTCCTGAGCGGGCGGTGCCCGGTGCCGACATGACGAATGCGCCGCCGGGACTGGGTGGCGAGGATTTCGGCGGCTCCGCCATCAGCGGCGCCGATGGCGAAGTCTATGTGCAGGCCGGCAAGACCGCGTTGTGGAATCTGAAGGTCACCGGACTGAAAACGATAACGGCCTTGCCCGTAGCGACGGTCTCGCTGACCTCGGCCGATGTGCGCCGGGCGCAGGGCCTGCGTGAACAGCAATTGCAGATCGCCAGTGGGCTCCGCCGTCTCGCCGTGACGCATGCCACGCCCACGTTCAGCGGCAATCTCGAACATGATTTCACCGCAGCCGACCTGGTCAAATTCAAGAAGACCGACGATGCGGCCATCCGCGCTGCGCTGGCCTGGGATGCGGATAGGCTCTATGTCGGATTCGAGGTCGCCGACGCCACGCCGTGGATCAACGGCGCCGGCGAAGCGGCGATGATGTATCTCGGCGGAGATACCGTGGACGTGCAGATCGGTACGGACGCGGCCGCCGACGCGCAGCGGAGCGAGCCGGTGCTCGGCGACCTGCGCCTGTCCATCGGCAGCGTCAAAGGTGAGCCGAAGGCGGTCATCTACCGCAAGGTCGCCAAGGACAGGCATCCCCGCACCTTCAGCTCCGGTGTGGTCGCCGCCTACGTGCTCGACAGCGTGGTCGAGGTGTCTGGAGCGGACATCCGCCTCACCCGCAACGGCAACGGCTACGTGATCGAAGCAGCGATTCCGCTGACCGCCCTCGGGCTCTCGCCGACCAGTGGCGCGACCATGCGCGGCGACGTGGGTGTCACCCACGGCGACCCTGGCGGCACCCGCACCCGTCTGCGCTCCTATTGGAGCAATCAGCACACCGGCCTGGTCGACGATGCGGTCTTCGAACTGCAGATGGAGCCCGCCCATTGGGGCGAACTCGTGTTCCGCTGAGCAGGTCCGAGAACCTCCCTCCAGCACTGCGGTCCCAGCACTTTCCCAGAGGATGATCCGATGCCATGCCCTTGTCCCTGCGTCTTTGCCGCACGTGCCCTTGCACTGATCCTCTGTTCAGCCTGGATTTCCATGCTCAGCGGCGCCGAGGCGGGTGCGCCGATCTTGAAATCCGCTGAGCCATTCGGACTCGCGCGTGGGCCATTCGTGATGGATGGCAACCATGCCGACTGGGGGGAGTTTCATAGGATCGGTGATGGTTCGAATGCCGTCTTGCACTTCAAGTCGTCGAGCGATCAGTTCTGGGACAACCAGATCGGGTTTCGCGCCGCCTTCACCAGCGACATCTCGGTGTTCGATAACCGGGGCAGGCTGGTCGCCATCAGTCGCCTGGCATATGACGAGAAGAACCTCTATTGCGCGGTGATCGTCCAGCGGGCACCGCTGCTCAACAACAGCTCGTCGCCTCAGGAATTGCTCTATGGCGGAGATGCGATCGGCCTGTGCGTCGGCCCCAGCCAGGGCAAGGGTGTCAATCAGCGCTTCATCTGCGGGATGTACGCTGGCAAGCCCACCGTGGTGGCCATGCGCGAACAGTGGCCCCAAGCCAAACCATACACCTATTTCACCGAAGCCTCGGGCAAGGTCACCCTGCCGTTTGTCGCGCCACTGAGCACCGCCCAGTGCGGGTTCGCTCATCTGGATCGCAAGTACGGTCTGGATGGTTATTTCGCCGAAATCGCCATTCCCTGGTCGGAGATCGGCTATGCCCCGGCTGACGGCCTGTCGATCCCCTTCGATCTGCAGATCATCCGGGCGAATCCCTCGGGCAACGGCGTCGAGGACACGGCGTGGTGGCACAGCAGCGGTAGTGGACCGCTCGCGATCTTCGACCTGCCGACCTTCGCCAGGCTGTATCCTGCCGCCTGGGGCACGGCGACGCTGACGACCAAGGATCCGCTCACGCATACTCCGCTTCCGGAGATGACCCAGGGCGACCAGGCCATCTTCGCCGGGCCTGGCGATCCCATCACCTTCACGATGCCCCGCGACGCGCGCGCCAGCCTGATCATCCGCCGTGATGATGGCTGGGTGGTGCGCGAACTGCTGCGCGCGCGGCCGCTGGCGAAAGGCACGCATACCGTCTACTGGGACGGCAAGGATCGCGACGGACGGCTGATGCCACCGGGCTCGTACACCGCCCGCCTCGGCGTCTTCGACGGCATCCACTCGGTCATGGCAGGCAGTGCCGGCAGTTCGGCGACCCCGCCCTTTGTCACAGAGAACGGACTTGGTGCCATCGGCGGCATGCACAACGGGCCATGGGCGGTGGGATCCGATGCGGGCGGCATCTACCTGCTGAATTCGGGCGAGGAGAGCTATCCCTGCATCGCCAAGATCGATGTGCAGGGCAAGTCGCTGTGGAAGATCAACGCCGGAGTCTTCGCCGGTGGGCGGGCGGTCGCCTCGGATGGGAAGACCGCATTCATCATCCTGAACAACGGCACGCTGCTGTCCGTGAACGCCGCGACCGGCGCCCGGGTGGATGCGATCGGCAAGCAGAACTCGCTTGGACTCGGAGCGATCTACGAGGAGAAGAACGAAAAACTCCGGTGCCTCCAATATGGTGAAGGACTGGTCCTGGTCGGGCAGACCTTGTTCTACACCAGCAGCATGAACGCCGTGCTCGGAAGCGTCGATCTGGCGACCGGAACGAACACGCCGAACGCCATTCCGCTCGCACAGGTCGCCTGGGGCCTGTGCGTGCTCGATGCCAAGCGGCTGCTCACCTGCGTCGATGGACGGGTCGTGGAGGTCGACATCACCACGAAGGTCGTCAAGCCGTTTGCATTGCCTGATCTCGTCCACGCCTGTGCGCTCACCCGCGACGCGCACGGTGCCATCTACGTCTCCGACAACGGCCTCGGCGTCGATCAGATCAAGAAGTTCAGTCCGGACGGCAAGCTGATCGGCACCTTCGGGGTCAAAGGCGGCAACGATCCGACGCACATCGACGTCCCGACCACCCAGCTCTACGACCCGATGAAATTCAGCAACATCACCGGTCTCACCATCGGCCCGGATGGCCTGCTGTGGGCGGTCTCCAAGGCGGTCTCACCGCGGCGGTTCGTCGTCCTGACCCCCGACGGGAAATGGGTCCGCGATTTCTTCGGCCCGCCACGCACGCCTGCGGTGGGTTTCGACCAGGATGACCTCAGCCGCATCTACTTCAGTGTCACCGGTTGGGATCCGGGATACATCCAGGCCAAGCTCGACTTCGCCCGCTATGCCGCCGACAAGACGGATTCGCGCAACGGCTGGAAGATCGAGGCCTTGCACCTGCTCAGCCAGAATGGCCGGGACCTGTCAGCCAACCCCGATCTCTTCTCGAACGGCAAGATCACGTCGACCGGCCTCAATCGCGTTCAGGTTCTTTCGTACAAGGGCAGCCTGCCCAACGGCAAAGGCCGTCGCTATCTGTTCTTTCCTGGCGCTCCGCTGTGCGGCTTGATGACCTGGGATAAGGCCGAAGCGCGCTGGAAACCGGTTGCTGCGGTGAATGGCCGCCAATTCGAAACCGGCGATGTGCCGTCGTGGTATGACCGCAACGGCGACGGCTTGGTGCAGCCAGAGGAGATGGTTCCCAGCAGCATGGGCACTTCCTGGTACTGGATCGATGAGCAACTGACCCTGTGGGGTCGTCAGGGCAGTATGCCGGTGGCCTCGATCGACGCCTCCGGCGTTCCGATGTATGACGCCAAGCAGTTCAAATACTACATCGCGGCTGATCAGCAGCCGTTGCATTTCCTCGGGAACTCCGACGCACAAAACACCCTGGGCAACGCCATGCCTGGCGAAAAGGGCGCGGTCTACGCCTACATCAACCTCGGGCCGGGCTCGGGCGAAACCTTCCATGACCACACCCGTGATAATCTGGTGGTGCGCATCGTCGACGGGCGGATCACCTGGGTCATCGGGCATCACGACGCCCGGTGCCGGACCGACGGCAGTTGCGCCAGCGCTTTCACGGGCATTGCCGGCGAGGTCGATGGCGTCGTCCTGATCGCGGAATGGTCAGCGACCTTCGAGGCGTACAGTTCTGACGGCTTGACCCTGGGCTGGGTCAACCAGATGTCGCGGTACCAGGACAACAGCCTGTGCGGTGAGAATTATGCTCCGGGAACCTTCCTGAAGGATCCGATCACCGGCAAGCGCCTGCTGATCGCCACGTCGGATCTCGATGTGCGCGTCCTTGAGGTCAGCGGGGTCTTTGGCAATGACATCACGCGCATCGACATGCCGGTCGTGCTGAAGGGTGCCACCCTCAATGCAGCCCCGATGAAGCGGCATGTCGAGATTCCGTCCAGCACCTGGGCTTATATTTTGGATCCCGCCGGCCAACAGCGGGAGACCTCGGATTTCTTCTGGAACCGCAACGTGCCCGAGATCGGCATTCCCAACCAGCAGGTGCCGCAAGCCACCGTGCGCCTGCGCCGTGACGGAGGTCAGCTCTGCGTCTTCGCGAACGTGTTGGATGCGCATTCCTTCGCTCCGGGGACCAATAACCGGACTGGCACCGATGGGAAGCTGGGTGGACAAACCGGCATCGAACTCGATTTCGGTCCCGCCGCACCAGTGGCACGTACCGTAGCCGGGGTTGGCGACACGCGCTTCTTCCTCACCGTCCAGGAAGGGCCAGAGCTTGGCGGCGGCGGGCGTTTCCGAGGTCGCGCCTGGATCTGCCGTCCAGCCGCGAAGCCCTTGCCCGCCACGCCCTTCATGCGGCCACTGGTCCAATCACCATTGGGGGATGCCGTGGATGGCCCGCTGGGGCTCTTCGGCGGGCCAGCGCCGACTGCCGCCCTCGACTGCCAGACCCGTTTGATGTCGGCTCCCGGATCATGGGTCCTGGTGCGCCGCCGACCTGATGGTCTGGGCTACACCATGCAGGCCGAAATACCCTTGGCGCTGATGCCTGAGATCACCGCGATGGGCGACGTGTCCTACCAACGCATGAACGTGACGACGGTCGATACCCGGCCGGATCTGGTCGGCCCCTTCCGCTTCAATGCCGCGCTCTGGCGCCTTGACGCCGCCGGGGTCGCCACGCGCACCGCCTGGGTCGAAGACGGCTTCACCGGCACCGATGCCACCAGGATGGACCCTTTCACATGGGGCTCGGCCAATGGCGACATTCCTTCCACCCCGAACGCCCTCTTCATTTCCCCGAAGATCGACGCCAGGGTTCCCGTCGGCGGCTCCATCACCCTCACCGCAAGCGGCTACAGTCCCGATCGCCTGGTGTCGCGACTCGAGTTCTCTGACGGTGCGACCGTGATCGGCCAGGTCGATGGACGGATCGGTTCGATCGTCTGGATTCCGAAGGCGGCGGGCAAGCATGCGCTGACGGTCAAGGCGATGGTCGACAAGCAGGTCGTCGCGACGGCATCGGTGAATGTCTCGGCCGTGGTCGCGGCAGGAAAACCGTTGGTCACGACCAGGGCCGAGAGCAACGCTGTCACCCTGTCATGGCAGCCAGATGCGTTGGCGCGAAATTTCATGGTCATCCGTTCACGCTACGGCGAACGTTCAGACAAAGGCATGATCGTCGCCGAGGGTTTGACCGCGACCACCTTTCGCGACGGCGGCCTGGGCAATGGTGACACCTTCCAGTATTTCGTCATCGCCTGCGGTGAATTATGGAACATCTCGGATGGCACCTTCGGGACGCCCAGTGATGGCAAACAGGAATACGTCGCATCGTGGGTCTCGCAGCAGGTCCCCACCACCATGGTCAGCGGCAAGACCTATCCGATCAGCATTACCTATCGCAACACCGGAACGGCCACCTGGACTGCGGCGGACCATTATGCCCTGGGATCGCAAAGCCCCGAGAACAACCAGATCTGGGGTGTCGAACGGCTGGCGCCAGCCGCACCCGTCCTGCCCGGCCAGCCCGTCACATTCACCGCCACGGCGAAGGCCCCGGCGCCCGGAACCTACGCCTTCCAGTTCCGCCCGGTTCGCGACGGCGTCGCCTGGTTCGGCGACTACACGCCGACGGTGACGGTGACGGTCACGCCATGACCAGGGAACGTCATGCTGGCGTCCGGTCGGGGGCGTACGTCCGATGTGCTGCAGCAGTGATCCTGCTGGCGTCCCTATCCCAGCTGACGGTAGCGCACGCCAGTGAGGATGCGGAACTCCTCAGGCGGGTGCTGATCGCCCGCCTGGCGGGTGACCCCGACTTCCCGGTGCTGGTCATGATCGGCCCTGGTAGGCCGACGCCTGGGCTCATGCGCTCAGCGGATGCGCTCGAGTTCGGGGTGGTCGCCAACGGTTCGACCCTGGTCATGCCCTGGGGGAACGTCGGGGATGCTTTCGTGTATGCCTTGTTCACCCCGTCGGCGCCCAAGGCGAGAGCGGAATCCCTTGCCACCTGGCTCCACCTCGGGCTTACCCTCGGTCACAAGGATGACGAGAATTTCCGTCACGGACTCGCGATCCTGCGGGAGAAGGACGCTGTGGCCGCGAGTGCGATCGAAGCCAGGCTCGCACCCGCGACAGCAGTGGTGCCCGTGCCGCCGCCAGCCGACCCTGCCAATGCCCCGGCTGGCATACCCGATCGGGCGGTGGACGTGGCTGCGGACCCGACCCTGGCAGTCGACGCCACGGGCAAGCCGCAGAAACCAGCGCGTGCGCGCTATGGTGCGTTGTCCCATCCCGTCGGCATCGCCGGCATCGATGCCCTGATGGGGCCACGCGCCAACCCGACCGCAGCGAGAAAACGGAAGTCCGCGAGCATAGGTGACGACGCCAAGGAATCGGATGTGCCGCTCGCACCCATCATCAAGAGTCCGATAGGCGCCAAGACGCCGTACAATTTCGGTACACCCAGTACGGATCCCGGTCCCTACTGGACCACGCAGGGCCAGGCGCTGTACGTCCCCGACCGGGCCGGCGACGCCGGTGTCGATCGCATCCACGTCGGTTGCTATGGCAATCACACCCTGCAGTTCGTCCCCATTCCCGCGTGGTGGGGCGGCAGTCATCCCGAACCCGGCGTCGAGCAGGAAAGCTGGAAACAGCTGACCGGCGGCAACCTCGGCATGCCGTTCTTCATCGAGCGTGCGTATTCGAGCTTTTCCGAAAACGGTTTCATGATCTTCACCAGCGGCCTGATCGCCGCTGGGTCGGTCAATAATGTTCCCAAATATCCGTGCTTCCGCTTCCCGTCCGACAAATGGCCGACGGCCTTGTCGGTGACCAATCGCAACGAGTTCCTGCTCGTCGCGGTGTGGGACGCGAAGGACAACAAGGCCCAGCTCGCCGTCCTCGCGCTCGGCCTGACCGAAAATGGCAAGACCGGCTTCTGTCTGCCCAACTGGGGCATCCACAATGTGGTCAAGCTGCTGGGCTATGTCGATCTGCCCGGCCTCGAATTGCCGTCTGCGATCGCCAGCACGGCGGCGGGTGATCCGTGGGCGGCTGGTCCCAATGAGTCCTACGCCTTCGATTACACCTCGGCGGACAACCGGAAGCGCTACCTCGCTGATCCGGCGATCGCCCGATCCGGATTCGCGGTGGTCCTCTCCAAAGTCGGAAACAAGGCCGCTTTCGTCGATTTGCAGCCGCTTTTGGCGGGGGTGCGCCGGAATTGCTTCACCACTCCGGAACTTGCCGCCAAGGCGCGGGTCTTCGGCAACGAGGATGCCCAATGGCCCTACACCTTCAAACACGCGCCCGAGATGAAACCGGTCGTGGTGTCCACCTTCACCGTTCCGGCACCGACCGCCGTGCGGACCTCGATGCGCGCCGCCCATGGACGTCCGGCGATCGCGGCGATCGCCTGTGAGAAAGGCGAGGTGCGCGTGTACCGCGTCGGCGGTCTGCTGACGGAGGCGCCGGCGACGGCAGCCGATATCCAACTTCACGTCATCATCCCGGTCGGTGCGAATCCCTGCTCGATGGCCTATCAGCGTGAGGGGGATCCCCTGCGCCCGAGTCAGGGCCAGGGCGTCGGCAGCTGGGACGCGATCAACTATGTGTTCCTGGTGTGCTGTCGTGGGGATCGGGAGATCGACTGGATCGAGATCACCGCTACCGGGGGCGAGTGCTATCGGCGCTTCCATGACAAACGCCTGATCGATCCGGTGCACGTCCAGCACATGCGCACCAACAGCGGCAATGCGGCGTACATCTTCACGGTCTGCGATTTCCAGGGGCGGAAGATCGTCAATTACCGGGTCGGGCCAGCGCATATCGATGACCAGCCGATCCCCATCGCCAGTGGCGCCGCGATCGAGTGTACCGGCTGGATGGAGTTCCCGGGAAGCCCGTTCATGGTCTCTGCGGACAACGTGCCATGATCGGCTGGTCATCGCCAGGCTGCCGCCGCCATCTGTCCGGGCCCCTGCCCCTGGTGGACGCCATGCCTTGTGAATGGATGCGGTCTCGGCTGCATGCGGCATCCGTGCAGCGGAAATCTTCGAGGCGCGACGGCATGCCTTCGCCACCGAGCCCCTGGACCCGACGGGGTCGCTGCGCGTGGCGTGCAGGCCAGCGGCTGGGTAGCGCTGGTCAGGGCGTCAGGACGCGCTGCGCCTTCACCCTCTTCGAGATCGCGCTCTCCTTGGGATTGCTGGCCTTCGGCGTGACCAGCGTGCTGGTGCTCTTCCCGATGGGCATCAAGGCCCAGCAGCTGTCGCGCTTCCAGATCTACGCCGCGGCCAAGGCCGAGGAGATGGTCGAGCAGTTCAACGGCGCGCATCCCGACAACGCCACCACCGATAGCGAGGGGCCGGACCTGTGGGAGTCCACGGGTGCCTATCGCAGCCAAGCCTGGGACCTCGAGGCGCGACTCGAATCGCACCGCTATGGGATGATGGCCCTGCCGAACGCCCTGGCGCAGCGCCTGGACAGCGACAACGACGAGATCCAGCAGATCCTCGATGCCTTCGGCAAGATCTACTACGCGCAGCCGATGGCGGCCTCCGACACCGAGGAGATGGCGCAGACCCAGGCGCCACCACAGGAGATCCAGAAGCTGATCATCGGCGTCACCGGCCACGCGCAGCAGGACTGCGTACACATGTTCGCGCTGAAGAACTGGCCCTACACCGTGGCCACGCCGTCGCCGCCGCTGCACAGCATCCACCTCTGGGACAGCTGGCTGCCGCCGGTCCGCACCGCCACCGGCGGCGGCTACTGGAACATCTTCCAATGGCCGCAGGTTGGCGAGGACTGGTTCTACTGCTGGGAAACCGCCGTCATCCCCGGCGTGGCCATCCCCGGTACCGACCCCGATCTGCAGAAGGTCTTCGACTGGCCCGAACCCGCGGGCAGCTCCAACCTGCCGTTCATCACCGGTGCCATCACCCATTACGGCTACCTGCCGTACGCCGCGAACCCGCTGCCCATCGACCGTTCGCCGCAGGTGGACTTCAAGGACGGCACCACGACCACGTTCTCCAGCAGCGACGCCTGCATCCGCTACGTCCAGGCGGCGCTGTGGTACTGCCAGCAGAAGTCGCTCGTCGCCGGATCGGGCATCACGAACGCTTTCTGGAACCCTTCCGCACTGCCCACGGCCAGCGCGATTCCGAGTTTCGAGCCCAGCACGCCCGACGACAAGAAGTGGATGCAGGTGCAGGCGATGCGCTTCCTCAGCCACGCCGCGACCTCGCTGACCGGCTGGTTCCCGCTCACCGCCGGCGCGCCTGGGGGCAGCGTGCCCGATCTGACCACCGGCATCACCATCCGTTCAGCCACCCTCGACGGTCGGGCGGGCGCACCCGACCTGGTCATCACCAACGATCTGATCCACTACTATCACGAGCGCGCGGTGCGCCTGATGATGGAGTTCGCGGCGCGCTTTCCCTACGATTGGGCGGTGCCGCGGCCGATCGAACGCTCGATCATGAGCGACTATCCACTGCTCCAGCTCGACATGTACACCGCGCCGCTGACCGGCACGATCTTCGGCACCGGCCCGGCGTTCGGCAGCGGCGTGGCGGCGCAACCGGCGGCGCAGTGGCGGCCGCTCTCGCCGCGGCCCATCCGCCACATCGGGCTCGGTCAGATCTATCCAGTCAACCAGAACCCGCAGTACCTGGGAGCGCCGCCGAACCCCATGGGTGGCCAGGACAAGCTCGACGGCACCATCGTGCCGGGCGGCGCCAGCGGGCTGATGGGCAACCTCGACCATTATACCCTGGGCCGCCCCTTTGACGCCTCGGAACGGTGCCGGGAGATCGTCTTCTGGACCGCCGACTGGCAGTCCTACGAGGATTTCGAGACCCTGCCGAGCGCGCCGGTCGACGCCAGCAAGTACCCCATCGCCGGGCCGCGCATGACCGGCACCGGCAGCGCCAGCGGCGCCACCAGCTACCGCAAGTGGGAGGACCGCATGTGGGACGTCGACTTCGTCGATCCCCACCTCTTCGCCTTCCGCAATCCGGAGAAGACGGAGCTCTTCGTGAATTCCAATCCAGCCAATGCGCCGACCGGCACGGACACCACGAGTTGGGAGATGCTCAACGTGACGCTGGACGACACCAGTTCCGACAAGGGCTCGGGGCTGGAGAACCGCAAGATCTTCAACGGCCTCTACGGCGCCGATCGCAACTTCAACAAGCGCATCGACCGCGGCCCGGTGCCGCGCTCGGTGCGTCTGCGCGCCGTGCAAGTGGCGCGCTTCAACTTCTACGACCCGCGCATCCCCTGCCTGCTCCGCTGAAAGGGAAGACCGTGCACCACTTCGCCAGCCAGCCAGCAACGCACGCGCGCGGCGCCTTCACCCTCATCGAGATGATGATCGCCATCGCCCTGGGGATGGTCATCCTGCTCACCGCGGCCGCCGGCTTCCGCGTCGCCGGCCAGGCGGTGGCGACGGCCAACCGCCTGTCCACCGAAAACGCGCTGATGCGTGCCGGCATGGTCCTGGCGCACGAGCAGCTCGACTTCTGGACCAATCTCGACGATCCCCACGACGCCAGCCGCGAGCGCCTGCGCCTCAGCGGCCTCGCGGTCAGCGGCCAGCCGTGGGCGTATTCGTTCACCGCCCAGGCGCCGTTCCCGGCCACGGTCGGCCTGCCCTTCGCGCCGATGCACCCGACCGGCGCTGGCGCTGCCGGGGCCTTCCCGGCCAACATCGATCCCACCACCGGCAGCAGCGCCAGCGGCTCGACCGTGCCGCGCAATCCGCCGTCCAGCGGGGCGATGATCCCGAAGCCGGTGATCCTGCCGCTGCCGGCGTCCGGCTCGAGCACGCCCGCGCCGCTGCCGTCCAACTGGGAGGCCGACGCCGGTTTCGATCCGACCTACGTGTGGGCCCCGCACGACCCACGCACCTGGTTCCGCGGCAACCCGGTTGAAAAATGGCTGCCCGGCATCGCCCCCAATGTCACGCCGCTGATCTTCGGACGCTACAACGCGTTCACCAACGTGGTGCCCAGCCCGGTGTGCGCCAGCTTCACGGTCAAGGGTCCTTACCCGCCGCCGCTGAACACTTCGCCGTCGTACAGCGCCACCTACACGGTGGACGCCGGCGCGCGCTATCCCGCGCACCTGTGGTACGGGCGCCAGCTGCTTGGACTCGGCCGCGCGATCGGCTGGTATGGGTTGTGCGACTACCTGCCAGCCAACACCATGTTCGGCTACTATACGACGTTCTCCGCCAACGACGCCAACACCTGGGGCAACACCTCGAGCGCCGGCGGCCTCTCGCTGTTCTACACCTTCCCCAACTGGGGCAACGACAACCGCGGCTGTAACCAGAACAGTCTTCCCTACCCGTGGTCGGACAGCGCGGTCGCGACCAGGCCGGCGCCGGCCGACTGGGCGGTCATCCCCAATGGCAACGTGTACTGGAGCTTTGTGGGCCAGGGCATGGGACCGACCACCATTGGCCTCTACGCCCTCACCTCGACCAGCAGTTATGCGGTCTCCAACCCCTACGGCGACGCCGTCGATAACGGCCCGGTCGACGACGCCACCCTGGCCTGGCGCAATTACAGCTACACCGCCACCGACTACTCGGCGATCTTCAACGGCTCCGGTCAGGGTGCGGCGACGGCGATGCAGTACTTCATCTCCACCACTCTGCCGGAAAGGCCTATACTGGCGGGCGGTCCCAGCACCTGGCCAGTGGTCGCCGTCGGGGTCGGACACTACGTCAAGAGCGCGCACTACGTCAACCTCGCCAAGATCCGCTGGTCGAGCCCGATGACCGGACAGACCGCCGAGATCTCGTTCGACGGCATCGGCTCGACCCTGCGCGGCGCGCGCATGCAGCGGCGCCCGGGCAGCGCCACCGGGTGGGCCACCTGGGACAACGCCCCGGGCGCGGTCAACGACGCCAACCTGGATGGCCCGCAATGACCAGACCTCCACCCTGCGGATTCCGTCGTTCCGGCACCGTCCTGATCCTGGTCGCCGGCATCTCGGCGCTGCTCGCCGCCACCGCGCTGGCCTTCCTCGCGCGCATGCGCGGCGACGCCGAGGAGTCGGCGCTGCTGCTCCAGGATACCCAGGCGCGCATCATGCTCGCGGCGGCCTGCAACTACATCCAGGAGGGTTCGCGCATCGGCTGGGACCGCTATCCGAACACCGGCGCCGGCAGCAACGCCGGGGTCGGCACCAGCTATCCCGCGGCCACCGACAGCAACGACCCCTTCCCCGGTGCCAGCCCTGGGGCCAGCGGCTTCCCGGTGCACGAGGAGACCTTCGGCTGGGTGGACACCCGCGATGGCTCGGCCGGCCCGACCACGCAGGAGGGACGCATCTGCTACGACGCCTCGCTGACCGGCACGATGCCGTGGCAGGACACTCCCGCGCTGCGCCCGGCCTGGCCGGCGCCGACCAGCGTGGTGCGCTGCCCGATGCAGGTGTGGCGGCGCCCGCCCTGCGCGACCCAGCTGACCGCGAGCTACAATCCCATCCTCACCGACCCGGCGCAGAGCGGCAATTCCGCCTACCTCTACCCGTTCCTGAGCAATCCGGATCCCCAGCCCGAGGCCGGCAACGGCTGGAACAAAGCCACCAACACGGTCTCGACCCTGCGCTACGACGACGGGCTGAATGGCGCCACGCGCGGCGACTTCATCCACGGCGATCCCACGCCACGCCCGCAGACCACCGGCAAGTCCTGGTTCCGCATCCTGCGCGAGGGCCCGGCGACGTTCGTGATCACCGTCGGCGCAGGCGGCACCCAGGGCTTCCGCACCTACGACGAGGCCGTCCAGCAGGGCCAGGGTGCGCTCTTCTCCAGCG
>JACDGQ010000418.1 GCA_013821615.1 Planctomycetota bacterium | reverse complement strand
ACCACGATGCGCGTGAATTCGTCCTCGCTGAGCATGCGCCCCTGGCTGGTGATGGTCAGGCGCGTGGCGATGGGGTGGTCGCCCGGCTCGTTGCCGAGCGCGCCGGCGGCGACCTGCAGGTTCTGTTCGCGGATCGCGTCCATGACGTCGCCCGCGGTCAGCCCGAGCGAGACCATGCGGTCGCGGTCGAGCCAGATGCGCAGCGCGTACTCGCCGGCGCCGAATACGCGCACCTCGCCCATGCCGGGCAGGCGCGTCAGGGCGTCGACCACGTGCAGGCGCGCGTAGTTGGCGAGGTAGAGCTCGTCGTAGCGCTTGTCGGGCGAGACCAGGTTGACCACCAGGGTCAGGTCGGGTGAGGCCTTCTTGGCGATCACGCCCAGGCGGCGCACCTCGTCCGGCAGGCGCGGCGTGGCTTGCTGGATGCGGTTCTGCACCTCGACCAGCGCGTCCTACAGCCTGGTGCCCAGGCGGAAGGTCAGGATCACCTGCAGCGCGCCATCGGCCGACGAGGTCGACGCCATGTAGAGCATGCCCTCGATGCCGGTGAGCTGCTGCTCGAGCGGCGCGGCCACGGTCTCGGCGATCACCTGCGGGCTGGCACCCGGATAGCTTGCGGTGACCGTGATGGTCGGCGGCACCACCTCTGGGTACTCGTTGATCGGCATGCGGAACAGGCAGATCGCGCCGACGATCAGCACCAGCGCCGACAGCACGGTGGCGAAGATCGGCCGCGAAACGAAGTAGTCCGGCAGATTCACTGCGCGGTTCCGCTCGCGGGCCGGGTGGCTGGGGTCGTGCTGTCGGCCGCCTTGACGGTCACCGCAGCGCCCTGCCGGACCTTGGCGATGTCGAAGATGATGCCGTCGCCGGCTTTCACGCCGCTGCGCACGATGCGCAGCCCGCCGTCCACCGCGGGGCCGAGGGTGACCTTGTGGTAGACGGCCTTGCCGTCCTCCAGCACCAGCACGTAGCGGTTGCTCTGGTCGGTGCCGATGGCGCGCTCGTCGACCAGCAGGCGCATCGCGGCCGCCGCCACCGGCACGTGCAGGCGCACGAAGCCGCCGACCGGCAGCGCGCCGTCGGGGTTGGGCAGGGTGGCGCGGATGCGCATGGTGCCGGTCGCCGGATCGACGCGGTTGTCGGCGAAGGCGAAGCGCGCCTGGTGCGGCCAGCCGCTCTCGCCGTCGAGCATCAGCGGCAGCGGTTTCGCGTCGGTCGCGGTCAGCAGCGGGCGCGCGGCCAGCCAGCTGCGCTCGTCCAGGTCGACGGTCGCGTAGATGGGATCGGAAGAGACCACGGTGGCGACCGCCGCGCCGCTCGGGCCGGCGAGGTTGCCGGCGCTGACGGTGATGCGCCCGACACGCCCGGCGAGGGGGGAGGTGACGCGCGTGTAGTCGAGATCGAGCTGCGCCGCCGCCAGCGCCGCCTCGGCGGCGGCGACATTGGCCTGCTGGGCAGCGACGGCCGAGGTGCGATTGTCGGCCTCCTCCTTCGAGATCGCCTCCTTCTCGAGCAGCTGCTGCGCGCGTCCCACATCGCGCTGCGCCTTGCCGAGGTTGGCGCGCGCCTCGGCGAGCTGGGCCGCGGCGCGCCGCGCCTGGACCTGGAACGGTCGCGGATCGAGCTCGATCAGCAGGTCGCCGACTGCGACCAGCGCGCCGTCCTTGACCAGCACCTTGTCGATGAAGCCGGCCACGCGCGGGCGCACCTCGACCAGCTCCGGGGCTTCCAGGCGGCCCACGCCGATCTCCCATTCGGCCTCGTTGCGCTCGATGACGGGAGTGACGGTCACCACGGGCGGGGGCGGCGGGGCGGCTGGTTTGGCGGCCTCGCCGCAGGCGGCCAGGGCCAGGATCAGGGCACCGGTGGAAGCGAGGGTGCAGGGTCGGCGCATCGGGCTGCTTTCGGTGTCCAGCGGGAAGAAGGCGGGTGGAGCGCGAGGGCGGTGATGTCGGAGGCCACCGTCGCGACGCATGCATGATGCGCCGCCCTGCAGCATGCTCCACCACGGACGCGGTCAGGCGCCGGGTCGGGCTGGAGGTGATCCGAAATGGAGACCGAACCCCAAGCGAGTCAACCGCTAACACGCAGGGGATGCTGCAATCGCGGCCCTTCGCACCAACGCTACTGGGCCTTCTCGGGCGGCGTCTCGCGCGCCGCCAGGACGAACACCAGCATCGCCGCCTCCTGGGTTGACGTGAGCTTGGCCTTGCGCGCCATCTTGCGCATCCAGGTGTGCCATTCCTGCTCATCGTACGCGCGCGGATCGTTCAGCGAGTGGCAGGAATTGCAGCGGTTGACGTACAGGGTGCGTGCCACCTCCATGCCGGGGAGGTCGGCGGCCGGGTCACGCCTCTGCGCATAGCCGACCAGCTCGGGCGTCACGCGTGGAATGACCGCGTCGCAACCCGCAAGGGCGGCGCAGGCGACCGCCACTCCCCACGTCAGCAGCGCGCTGCGGCGGATGCGGTGGAGTGGTGGCATGGGCGTCTGGGCGGTGATCATGGTACAGGACATGGCGGGCGTCGCGGAAGAACGGGCACGTGGTGGCCGACGCTGCGCGCCGTCCACGCTTCTGCAACACCCATGCCCCCGTGCACCGGTCGTCCCCGCTTCAGAAGAAGAACCCGACGCCGCCGAGCACATGGTTGCCGTGCGGGCCCGACGCGCTGCCGTCCAACACCGCCTGGTAGTCGAGCTTGATCACCACCTCGGGCGCCGGGAACATCGCCACGCCCAGGGTGTGGAACTGGATGCGCCCCGATCCGGTCGGGGCGTCGGCGTCCAGGCCGGCGACGCCGGTATTCTGCAGGGACTCGCGCGAGTAGCGGTAGAACGGCACGAACTCCCAGCCGCTCTCGCTGAAGCGCTGGTGCCAGGCGACCTCCGCCGACACGCCCCACATGGTGCTGCCGACATTGTTCCCGGGGTCGCCATCGTTGTTGGCGCGCAGATTCGCGGGGCTCGAGAACCACACCGCGACCGCCTCCGCCCGCAGCTCGAGGCCGTCGTGGGCCGGGCGGAAGCGCAGCTCGGTGTCGGCCATGGTCAGCGCGCAGTGGTGCAGGTCGCCGAGCGGAACGCCCGCCAGGTCGCTGGCATAGGCGTGGCGAGGTACCACGTCGGGCGTGAAGTAGACGCTGCTGCTGCCGGCCAAGCCGGTCACGGGCGGGACGCTGTAAGCGAGACGCAGCGTGTAGCCGAGCTGGTTGGACTGCTGCTTGAACTCGTCGGTTGTAGGGCGGGCGAGGCCCAGCGCATCGGCGCTGCCGCTGATGCCGGCCGGGTAGCCGCCCGGGCTGGCCGGTCCATTGGCGGCGCTGGTGTCGCGCACGTTGCCGCCATCGTCGATCAGGCTGCTGGAGATCTGGAACTGGTACGAGACCGGACCGGCGAGCACGCCGTGGATGCTGGTCGCAGCGCCGAACCAGGTGGTCGGGATCAGGCCGTTGGCGAGCTCCGGACGTTGGACGCTGTAGAACAGCGTCGGCTCGTGGTTGAGGTTGGTGTAGCCGAACGGCACCACGTCGATGCCCGGCAGGCGCCAGTGGAAATGCTCGTCGACGGTGTAATCGAGGTAGCACTGCTCGACCTCAAGCGCGCCGGCGAGCTTGTCGTCGTCGTCGACGGCGGTGCCGCCGTGCTCGATCTCGATCTCGGCCTTGAACAGCAGGCGTTCGCCCACCTGGTAGCTGGGCAGCAGGGTCAGGTGCCCGCCGTCGAAGCCGTTCTGCCACGCACCGCCGTCGTCCGGGTTCTGCCGCGCGCCGAACTTCATCTCGCCGTAGGCGCCGAAAGTCAGCCCGCCGCTGCCGGTCGCCGGCGCGGGGGTGGCCGCGGGGGCCTGCTTCGCCTCCTCCAAGGCCTTCAGG
>JACDGQ010000417.1 GCA_013821615.1 Planctomycetota bacterium | reverse complement strand
GCTCCCTGCTCCCTGCTTCCTGCTCCCTGCTCCCTGCTCCCTGCTCCCTTGTCTTTTTTCCCATCTCCCTCGCTCCCTCGCTCCCTTGCCCCCATGCTCCCTCTCCTCCTCTCCGCTCCGCCGCCTTTCGCAGATCCCATCAAGAGAACAGATCCTCCTCCGCCCCCGGCGTGGAGTTCGCCCGGTCCTTCTTCGCCCGGTGGTAGCTCTGCTCGTGCTCCTCGCCCTCCTGGGGCTCCTCGCGCGCGGCCATCTCGAAGCGCATCTTCGCGGGGTAGAAGTTCATCGCGCACTCGCCGGTCGGGCCGAAACGGTTCTTGGCGACGATGATCTTGACCTTGCGGCAGTCGTCGGACTTGCCGCCATCGCCGCTGTCGGTGCGGTGCATGAAGATCACCGCGTCGGCGTCCTGCTCGATCGAGCCGGAGCCGCGCAGGTCAGACAGGCGCGGGTCGCGCGGCTGCGTGCCGACGCCCTTTTCGCTGTCGCGGGACATCTGCGACAGCGCCATCACCGGGATGCGCAGCTCGCGCGCCATGACCTTGAGCACGCGGCTGATCTCCGAGACCTTCTCGTACTCGCTGGCGTCCGGGCGCGCCGAGTTCAGCAGCTGCAGGTAGTCGAGGACCACCAGCTTGAGTTCGCCATTGGTCTCGAGCATGCGCCGCTTCACCACCGAGCGCAGCGCCTGGACGGTGAGGTCGGAGACGTCCATCAGGTCGAGCTTCCACTGCTTGAACGCCGAGGCCGAGGCCGCGAGGAGGTCCATCTCGTGCGGTTCGAGCACGCCGGTCTCGAGCGCCTTGAACTCGACCCCGGCCTCGGCCGACAGCAGCTTCTTGACCAGATCCTTGCGATCGACTTCGAGGCTGAAGAACAGCACGCCGTGCTTGTGCTCGGAGTGGCCGGCGATGTTGGCGACGATCTTCAGCGCCAGCGAGGTCTTGCCCACGCCGGGGCGCGCCGCGAGCACGTAGAGCCCGCCCGGGCGCAGCGACATCAGCTTGTCGTCGACGTCCTGGATGCCGGTCCTGACCCCGATCTCGGGCGAGTTGATGGTGCGCTGGATGTCATCCAGAGTCTCGTCGACGACGTTGGCCAGGCCGTGCACGGTGGCGGTGCGGCTGTGGCGCGACAGCTCCAGGAACTGCTGGCTGCCATCGTCGAGCAGCTTGCTGAAGCTGTCCGGCGTGCGGTAGGCCTTGTCGCACAGCGCGAGCAGGCGCGTGATCATGCGCCGCTTGAGGTAGTAGTCCCACAGCAGGGTGATGTTGCGCTCGATGCCCGCGGCCGGCGCGAAAGCTCCGGCGAGGTCGGCGACCGCGTTGAAGCCGCCGATCGCGGCCAGCGCGCTGTCCTCGTAGGCCGCGGCGTCGTCGCCGGGCCCGCGGCGGTACAGGGTCTTGAGCCCGGCGCGGCCGAGCCCGTCGAGCTGGTCGCTGTCGAGCAGCAGCTGCTGCTGGCGCAGGCGCTCGAGCACGGCCTTGAAGTCGTAGCGGCTGAGCAGTTCCGCCACCGCCTGGGCGTCGATGCGGTGGCCGTCGTCGTCGAGCTCGAGCGCGGCCAGATAGACGATGCGGTGGTCGCGCTGGAAGAAGGCGAGCGGGTGCTCGGCGATGGCGCGCACCTTGTGCATGGCCATGGCGTGGCGGCCGTCGAGCAGCACCGCCAGCACCGCCTTCTCGAGCTCGGCGTTGTTGGGCAGCTCGCGCGAGGAGGCCTGCGCGGCCTCGGCGCGGCGCTGGGCGGCGCGCGGCAGGTGGCGCTCGGAGGGCGACTGGTCGATCATCAGGTTGGGCGCTCCGGGACGTGCGGGTCTGATGGCGTGCGCGGCCGCGGACGGCGCCAATGTGGGGCCATTCCGGCGCGGACCAGGGGGGTCTATTGCCGTCTTTCCGTAAAGTTATCCACAATCGCTACCACGGCATCCGCCAGCGCCCCAGGCGCCTGGTCGGCCTCGACCACGACGTCCGCCACGGCCTGGTAGAGGGGGGCGCGCCGGGCGAGAATCGCCGGTACTTCCTCGGCTACGCCCGCTCCGGAGAGGCTCGGCCGGCCGCCCGCGTGGAGCTGCAGCCGGGCCTGGAGCAGCGCCGCCGCTGCGTGGAGATAGACCACCGTGCCGCCACGGGCACGCAGCAGGTCGCGGTTCTCCACAGCCAGGACCGCCCCGCCCCCCGTCGCCAGGACGAGTGGCGCCGTCCCGGCGAGGATGTCCATCAGGACAGCAGATTCGGCGGCGCGGAAGGCCGGCTCGCCCCGGCTGGCGAAGTACTCGGCGATGGGCAACCCCAGGCGCGCCACCAGCACGGCGTCGGCATCAAGGAATGGCCAGCCCAGGCGCCGGGCCACCAATGGTCCAAGGGTGCTCTTGCCGCAGCCGCGGTAGCCGACGAGGGTGAGGCGCTGGAACATGGGTGCGTGGCGGTGGAACTGGGCCGGGCAGGGCGGCGCGGCACACGCTGGCGAGGGCGGTGCGCGCTTGTCCGGCAATGGTTTGGATGCCTCACGGTATCCATCCTCAGGCGCCGTGCATCAGCCTTCACCCGCACGCGCGCCGGACTGTCGACTCTTGCCGCCTTCCGGCCTGCGACTAAGAAGCGATCTTCCATGGCCCAACTCCTGCAACCGAAACAGCAGCTCGCGGGCTACGAGATCCAGGAGATGGTCGGCAAGGGCGGCATGGGCGAGGTCTACCGCGCCAAGCAGCTGAGCATGGACCGCGTGGTTGCGCTCAAGATCCTGGCCCCGCGCCTGGTCAAGCAGGATCCGAGCTTCGCCAAGCGCTTCGTCGAAGAGGCACGCGCCGCCGGCCGCCTCAATAATCCCAACATCATCGCCGTGCACGACGTCGGCAAGGCGCCCATGCCGGGCGACCCGACCAGCGAGCTCGACTACTTCTCCATGGAGTACGTCGATGGCGAGTCGGTGAAGGACGTCATCGAGCGGCAGGGCGCGGTGCCGCTGTCGCTGGTCGGCAAGATCATGCTCGGCATGGCCTCGGCGCTGACCTACGCCGAGGCCCAGGGCATCGTCCACCGCGACATCAAGCCCGACAACATCATGCTCACCAACACCGGGCTGGTGAAGCTCGCCGACCTCGGGCTGGCCCTGCAGCTGGGCAACGAGGAGGGCGTCACCGAGCGCGACGAGCAGGGCCGCGGCAAGGTCATGGGCACGCCGCTGTACATGAGCCCCGAGCAGGCGCGTGCGCTGGCCGTCGATTCGCGCAGCGACCAGTACAGCCTGGGCGCGACGCTCTTCCACATGCTCACCGGGCGGCCGCCCTACCGCGGCGAGAACGCCAAGGCGATCATGAAGTCGCACGTCTTCGATCCGGTCCCGGATCCGCGCGCGGTGGTGCCCGAGCTGTCGGAACCCTGGCGCCAGCTGTCCCTGCGCCTGATGGCGAAGACCCCCGAGGAGCGCTTCTCGACGTGCGCCGAAATGCGCGACGCCGTGCAGGCGGCCATTGTCGGCGTGGTGCACGGCGGCGCGGCCGGCATCTCGCGGCGCGTGCGTACCACCAACTGGCCGGCGGGCGGCGTGGCCACGCGCGAGCGCGAGGGCCAGATGCCGGCCTGGGCGCGCAACCTGGTCTACGGTTTCGGCGCCCTGGTGGTGCTGATGGTCATCCTGCGCCTGAACTGGGGCGGCGGCCACGCTGAGCGCGCCGAGCTGAGCGAGGCCCAGCAGCTCGAGCAGGTGCGCGCCGCCATCGCGGTGCTGCCCGGCGATCCCGAGAAGGCCAGCGCGGCCCTGCAGAAGCTCATCGCCGACCCCGCGGTCTCGGCGCCCGCCGCGCAGGCCCTGCTCAAGGACGAGGACGGCCGGCGCCGCGCCGCCGTCGCCGTGCAGCAGCGCCAGGCCGCCAGCGA
>JACDGQ010000416.1 GCA_013821615.1 Planctomycetota bacterium | reverse complement strand
CACCAGCGGCGCGAGATCGATCGGGCGCGGCGGCATGGCCGCGGCGCGGGTCAGCTCGCCGAGGCGCGCGAGCGCACCGACGGCGGATTCGCCGCGATCGTAGCAGGCGTCGATGCTGCTGGCGTCGTCGCTGGCCAGGCTCTGCAGGCGGCCGAGCACGTCGGCGCTGAGGTCGACGCTGCGCACCGGCTTGCTGTTGCCGCGGATCAGCCGCCCGAGCGCGACCAGCACCCGGCCGTCGGGGCAGGCCGGGTCCTCGTCGGCGACGGCGCGCAGCAGGGGATCGGAGTCGGTACTCATGACTCGAGCAGGTCCTGGAGGTCGTCGCGCAGGCAGCGCACGGCGTTGTGCATGCGGCTCTTGACGGTGCCTTCGGGGATGCCGAGGACCTCACCGATCTCCTGGTATTTCATGCCGTGGTTGTTGGCCAGCACGAACACCTCGCGCTGGCCCTCGGGCAGCGCGTCGACGGCGTCCTGGATGCGCGTGCGCACGGTCGCGTCGCGGTTGGCGTTCTCGGGATCGCCGTCGCCGGGGGCGCGCAGCACGTCCATCAGGCGCAGCGAGCGCTCGCCCATCTCGGCGTCGAGGCTGAGGTGGTGCTTGCGCCGGCGGATGTGGTCGATCCACAGGTTGTGCGCGATGCGGTAGAGGAAGGTGCGCACCTTGGCGGTCGGCTGGTAGCGCGCGCGCGAGCGGAAGACGTTGACGAAGACGTCCTGGACCAGCTCCTCGGCGACGAGCTGGTCCCAGCAGAGGTGGTAGAAGAAGCCGACGAGCTCGTTCTGGAAGCGCTCGACCAGCTCGACCATGGCGGCCTGCACGTCGTCGCCGCCGTCGCGGATGCGCTCCATCAGCCGGTGATCGTTGTCGCTCATGCCTCGCGGGGCGGAGGGGAGGGCCTCCGGGTCGGGAACAATAGGCAGGGCGGCGGTCATTGCGATGGGGGTTAACGTGGCTGCAGGCCAGAGGTTCAGGGTCATTCGAACACCTTCAAATCACTGTGCCGCATGTGGTAATGGAGTTTCATCGAAGCCCTGGTCGCGACCATCGCTCGTCACCGAACGCACCTCTCGTCACCGGTGTACCGCCGAGTGACCAGGAAATGAGCGCTGCCGTCATCGGTACAAGTATCGTGCGGACGCCCCGCAGGAGGTTGCATGCCCCTCGTCCCGATCCGCGCGCTTGCCGCCCTGACCGCCGCCCTCGCCGGCATGCTCGTCCTCGGTGGCACTCCGCTCGACGCCGCAGAGCGCGATACCGCGCCCGACACCTGGGTCGCCACCGACGCGCTGGGGCGCAGCCTGCCCGACGCCACGGCCGTGGGTGGACCACGCGAGCGCGCGGTGCTGATGTTCTATTTCCTGTGGCTGGGAGCGCACAACGCGGTCGGCGAGGGGCCTTTCGACGCCACGCGCATCCTGGCCGGCGCCCCGGACGCGATGACGACGGACGGCAGCCCGCCGTGGGGTCCGCCGAACACGTATCACCACTGGGGTGAGCCGCTGTTCGGCTATTATTCCAGCGACGATCCCTGGGTGCTGCGCAAGCACGCGCAGATGCTCGCCGATGCCGGCGTCGACGCCGTGGTCTTCGACGTCACCAACGGGCCGACCTACCCCGGCGCGGCCAAGGCGCTGATCGAGACCTTCGCGGCGGTGCGAGCGCAGGGCGGGAAGACGCCGCAGATCTGCTTCCTCTGCCCGTTCGGCGGACCGCCCGTGGTACCGGTGGTCGAGCAGCTGCTCACGGACATCTACGAGCCGCGGCTGCATCCCGAGTTGTGGTATGCGTGGCGCGGCAAACCGCTGCTGCTGGTCGATCCGTCGCACCTGCCCTTCCCGCCCGAGCGCATGCAGGCGCTGCGCGAACGTTTCACCTTCCGCGCCACCCAGCCGGACTACTTCCGCGGCCCGACCAAGCCCGACCAGTGGGGGTGGCTCGAGACGCACCCCCAGCATCCTTTCCGCGACGCCGCCGGCGTCACCGAGGAGGTCACCGTCGGCGTCGCGCAGAACGCGGTGGCCGGCCGGCTGGGTGCGATGAGCCAGCCCGGTTCCCAGGGGCGCAGCTTCCACGACGGAACGGTCGACTCGCGGCCGCAGGCCGAGCCACTCGGCCTCAACTTCGCCGAGCAGTGGCAGCGCGCACGCGAACTTGATCCGCAGGCGGTGTTCATCACTGGCTGGAACGAGTGGATCGCCTCGCGCCTGCCCGAGTTCAACGGCTTCCGCGCGACCAATGTGTTCGTCGACGAGTACGATCTGGAGCACAGCCGCGACCTGGAGCCGATGCGCGGCGGGCACGGCGACGCCTACTACTACCAGCTGGTCGCGGAGGTGCGCCGCTTCAAGGGCGTGCGGCCGGCGCCGGTGGCCGGCCCGCCGCACGCCATCGACATCGCGGCGGGGCCAGCGGCGTGGGTGGACGTACAGCCGGAATTCCGCGACGACCTTGGCGATGTCGCGCACCGCGACCATGCCGGTTACAACCATGTCCAGCGGTATGCGGACGATACCGGGCGCAACGACCTCATCGCCTGCAAGGTCGCCTACGATCGCACGCGGGTGTGGTTCCAGGTGCGCACTGCGGCGCCCATCAGCGCCGCACTTGATCACGACTGGATGACCCTGCTGATCGACGCCGACCGGGACCACGCCACCGGTTGGGAGGGCTACGACTACGCCATCAACCGCGTCAACCACGCTGGGAAGACCGCCATCGTCGAGCGCTGCCGTGGCCCCGGCTGGGTGTGGCAGGCGATCGGCGAGGCGCCGCTGAGCGTGCTGGGCGACCACCTCGTGGTCGGCGTCCCGCGCGCGCTGCTCGGCCTGCAAGAGGGGGAGGTGGCCCCCGCCTTGGACTTCAAATGGTGCGACCACGCCACCGGCAGCGGGGAAATCATGGACTTCCTCACCCATGGCGACGTGGCGCCGAATGGGCGGTTCAACTACCGGTTCGGGCCGGGGCGCTGAATCCAGGAGGGTTCGGCCTGATGGCGACCATGCCACGCTGCCGCCACGTCGGGGCTGGACGCGGGCGCGGATGCTCGCACGATCCCATCCACTACGGCGGACCGTAGCTCAGCTTGGCTAGAGCGCTGCGTTTGGGACGCAGAAGTCGCAGGTTCAAATCCTGTCGGTCCGACCACTATCATTTTTTTTTGCAAACCCCGGCGAGCAACACTATGAACTCAGTCCGGGTGAAATTGTCGCGGCGATCTCCAGCGCCGTGAGCCATGCCTCACGATGAGGACTGCGAGCGTGCTGGCATGCCGACATGGCGGAATTTCCGGAAATGGTGAAGGAGGCGGCTGAGGATCTCATTGCTCAGGAGCGGCACGGCCAACTGCGGCAGCCCGCGGACCCGGAGCCGTTGCCGGGTCACCGGTTCCGGGACCTGCACCTATGCCAGCGATAGGCTCGGGTGTGGTGGCCCTGGCTGATTCGCGAGCTCAAGCCCGGTGGTGGGGATGATATCGGCAGCCGGTCGACGACGAGGCGTCAGCGGCTGAGCGCCGTCGGCTCACGGCCGCTCTCGCGCGGGTGCCACGCCAGTCGGCGCGAACAGGGCGCGTATCCGCTCAGCATCCGCGCCGGCTTTTGCCAGGCGGTCTTCCGCCTCCTGCCGACGACCGGCAGCGTAGAGGAAGTAGGCCGCGAGCGCGTGGCCTTCGCCGTCTTCGCCGGCGACATCGCAGGCCAGATCGGCGAATTCAGCCGAGGACAGGGACTTCCAGGGCAGCGAGATGGCTCCGCCATTGAGGAGCGCGCGCACAGCGGTGGCGCCGTCCATGGCGGTGATCTGCACCGGTGCGCGGAACGCGGTGGAGCGGTAGCGCGCCGGGCGTCCGCCACCGACGCTGCGTTCCACGCGCGCGTGC
>JACDGQ010000415.1 GCA_013821615.1 Planctomycetota bacterium | reverse complement strand
GGCGAGGGTCAGGACCAGGGGACGCAGCATTGGGTTCCTCGCGAGATTCGGGAGCGTGACGGCCAAGTGATACCGCGTGCCCGGCGGCTGTTGACCCGCCCCTCAAATCCGCGGATCGCCCGACTTCCCGCCGCCTTCCGCCCAGCTTGCGAAGCTCGAAGCGAAGCCCGCCCGCGTCATGCCGAGGTAGTCCCACACCGCATGCCCCTGGGTCTGGCCGAGGTAGGCGTCGCGCAGGTAGTCGATGAAGTCGGCGCGGAAGCGGCGGCGCTCGGCCTCCATGCAGAACTGCACCACCGCGCCGGCGGCGGCGTACTGCGCGCCCGGGTCCTTGGCCGCCAACCAGCCCGCGTAGTCGATGGCGAAGAGCTGGTCGAGCGGCATCGCGCTCATGCTCTTGACCTCGGCCAGGTAGCGGCGGATGTCGCGATTCTTCTCGGGGACGCCCAGCACCAGGCGGCCGTCGGCGTCGTAGGTCGGCGACTGCGTGTAGACCGCGGCGCCCTCGACCACCCACACCGGCGCCCCGCCGTGACCGCTGAACACGCCGAGAATCTGGTGGGTGAACTCGTGGAACATCAACTCCTTCGGCCCGGCGAAGAAGAACGACGAGTTCGCCGCCGGTATCCACATGCCCGCCGACCAGCCCGCGGCGACGCCGCTCGGCAGTGACTTCACGTAGGAATCCTTGTCGGAGGCGATCGAGATGAGCAGGCGCGGGTGGTCGAGCAGTCCGAATATCAGCTTCACGTCGCCCTTCTCCTTGGCGAAGAAGGCGCAGTAGGCCGCGAAGATCTGCGCATAGAAACCCTCGAGCGCATTCGCCGAGCCGACCAGCGCGGCGAGCGGCGCGTTGCCGCGGATCTCGAGGTGCTCGGTCTGGACGAGCCACTCCTTGTCGAGTGTGGCGTGCGCGGCGTTGGCCTCCGCCAAGGTCGTCCAGCGCTTGGCCTGCACGTCGAAGTAGTCGCCTGCGGCGTAGCGCGCCGCCTCTTTCGCGACGATCCAGCCGAGCTTGTCGTCCCACACCAGGCCGGCTTTGACCAGCTCCATGTCCTTGGGTCCGTACCAGCGCTCGCCGACCCTGGTCAGGTTGAGCGCCTTGCGCAGGCCGGGACTGTCGGGGTCGAAGGCCAGCACTTCGTCGAGGCATTCGTGGGCGATGTCATAGACGCCGACGCCCAGCGCCTTGTCGCCCAGGGTCTCGGTCGGCTTCATCAGCGTGGTGCGGCGGCCGGACATGAACGAGGTCCACTCGCGCACCAGCTTGGCGTCGGCGTTCGCGGGCTCGGCCGGCAGGTCCTTGAGGGCGGCGGTGACGGTCTCTGCCTGGGCGCGGTCGAGGCGTCCGATGAAGGCGGTGACGCGGGCGAAGAATGCGTCCTGGCCGGGCACGCGCAGGTCGCGGGCCTTCGCCACCAGTTCCAGCGCGACCTTCACCGCCTTCTTCGCGCGCTCGACCTTGTCGGCCTCGGCGTCCTTGTGCAGACTGGCCCGACCCTTGCGCTGCACCTCACGCGCGTCGAGCCAGCGTTGGCTGGCCGGGTTCGGGTCGCCGGGGCTGGCGGCGGTGGCGGCGTCGGCCTGGAATCCGTAACCGGTCATCAGGCACAAGACGAGCAGTGGCCAGGACGCGGAACGGGTGGACATGGGCTGCTCCAGTGCGGGAAACACAGCCCGGAGCTTACGCATGCACTGGCTGCCGCCACTGGAAATGCGTCGCTCTGCATGGAAATGGCTGAATCGCCCGGTGCCACGTTTGGAACGTGGGCAGTGGGCGCAGGCGACTTTACGGGTTCCTCGTCGTCCGAGGTGGAAACTTTCCGTCCAGCGCGGGAAAAGCGAAACCTGATCGAACAAGAGGAACGGAGAAACGGAGGGAGACAGCGAGGCAGTGAAAAAAGCGAAATCGGGAAAAACGGCAACGCCATCTCTTGGCTGTCCTCCGTTCCTCCGTTCCTCTTGTTCGATCCTGTCTTTCCTGTTTGGATCGACGAGATCCGAGTAGGCGATGGATCCACCACGAATGACGAGGAACCACTCTAAGAGTCGGTTTCAAAACCCTCCCCTACTGCGCCCGGCTCTCGTCGGCTGCGGCTGCGTCAGACGATCCATTTTGTGCTCAACATGGCCTACGGCCATGCCTCCGCGCAAAACGGATCGTCTTCCTTGCCTCGCTCGACGATAGCCAGGCTCGCTACGGGGATGGTTTTGAAACCGCCTCTAAGCCAGCACCCCCGCCACCACCTTGCCATCCACGTCGGTCAGCCTGAAATCGCGCCCCGCGAAGCGGTACGTGAGTCGTTCGTGGTCGAAGCCGAGCAGGTGCAGCAGGGTCGCCTGCAGGTCGTGGACGTGCACCGGGTTTTCGACCACGTGGAAGCCGAGTTCGTCGGTGGCACCGTAGGTCAGTCCGCGCTTCACCCCGCCGCCCGCCAGCCACATGGTGAAGGCGCTCGGGTGGTGATCGCGGCCCTGGCTGCGGCCGAGGGCGGCGTTGCTCTCGACCATCGGCGTGCGTCCGAATTCGCCGCCCCAGATCACCAGGGTGTCGTCGAGCAGGCCGCGGCGCTTGAGATCGGCGACCAGCGCTGCCGCGCCCTGGTCGGTCTCCTGGCAGTTCTTGGTGTGGTTGCCGGTGACGTCGCTGTGCGCGTCCCAGCCCTCGTGGAAGATCTGCACGAAGCGCACGCCGCGTTCGACCATGCGCCGCGCCAGCAGGCAGGCGCGCGCGAACGACGGCTTGCCGGGATCGCAGCCGTAGAGGTCGAGGGTCTCCTTGCTCTCGCTGGCGAGGTCCATCAGCTCCGGCGCCGAGGTCTGCAGGCGGAAGGCGAGCTCGTAGCCGGCCAGGCGCGTGGCGATCTCGGGATCGCCGACGTCGCTCAAGGCGCGGCGGTTGAGCGCGCCGGTGAGGTCGAGCGACGAGCGCTGCAGCGCGGCGTCGACGCCGGCCGGGTTGGAGGTGTCGAGGATCGGGTCGCCCTGGTTGCGGAAGCGGCAGCCGGTGTAGAGCGTGGGCATGAAGCCGCTCGACCAGTTCGCCGAGCCGCCGCTGACGCCGGCGCCGGTCGACATCACCACGAAGCCGGGCAGTTCCTGGGTCGCGCAGCCCAGGCCGTAGAGCGCCCACGAGCCCAGGCATGGCCGCCCCGGCTGCGAGAAGCCGGTGTTCATCAGCACCTGCGCGGGGCCGTGGTTGAACTGGTCGGTGTGCAGCGACTTGATGAAGCACACCTCGTCGGCAATGCCGGCGAGGTGCGGCAGCTTGTCGGCGAGTTCGGCCCCGCTCTGCCCGTGCTTCGCGAACGGGAAGCGCGGTCCCATCACCGCGGCGTCGGGGCGGATGAAGGCGTAGCGCTGCCCCGCGTACACCGAAGGCGGCAGCGGCTTGCCCTCGAGCTTGGCCAGCTCCGGCTTGTGGTCGAAGAGGTCGAGCTGGCTGGGCGCGCCGCCCATGAACAGCTGGATGACGCGCTTGGCTTTCGGCGCGAAGTGCGGCGCCTGCGGGGCGAGGGGGCCGGCCGTGGGCTCGCCTGCCTGGGCGCGTCCCAGCGCGCCGCCGGTCAGCAGCGACGCCAGGGCGATGCGCCCCAGGCCCAGGCCGCAGTCGCCGAGGAAGCGCCGGCGCGTGCGCGCATCCACCGCCTGGATCATCCGCTGGTCATCGGCATGGGTCATGGCATCAGCCCTTGGTGATGGCTTCGTCGAGGTTGAGGATGCTGCGCGCCAGCGCCGTCCACAGCGCGCGCTCGGCGAGCACGGCGGCGTCGCCGCTCTTCTCACCGCACAGCGCGGCGGCATCGACCTCGTGGCGGTCGATGCGCCCGCGCAGGTCGGCCAGGAAACGCAGCGCCAGCGCGGCCTCGTCCGCAGCCGGCGGGCGGGTCAGGC
>JACDGQ010000414.1 GCA_013821615.1 Planctomycetota bacterium | reverse complement strand
CAGTCGTGGCGCCAGCAGGCGCAGCGGGCGCGGGCGACGCGCCGGGACCGGCATCGGCGGCCGGCAGCGCGGCGCCTGCGAGTGACATCAGCAGGAGCGCGATCGGCATGGACGGGAGGCGCATGACGGACTCCAGGGGATGGGCGCGCGGCTCAGCGGGCCGGTACAAAGGCCGGATTGGCGTGGGCGATCACGCCGATGACGATCCAGGTGCCGACGGCGAGCAGGATCCACAGCGGGGCGCTGCGGGCCAGGCGCTGGCCCGGCTCCCAGCGGAAGAGTTTCCAGCCCACCACCGTGGCGGCCGCGCCGATCACCACCAGGGCGGCCAGGCAGTACGGCGCCTTGAAGGCGCCGGCGGGCGCGATGCTGTTGGCCAGCGCGTTGACGGCGTAGCGGCCGGGCAGGTAGAGCGAGATCGGCTGCACCCACGCGGGCAGGTTCCACACCGGGATGCCGACGCCGCCGATGATGATCATCGGCAGGAACAGCGTCTGCCCGAGCGCCTGCACCGCCCCGATGCTGGTCGCCACCGTGGCGATGATCAGACCGATGCCGATGAAGGCGAAGCTGACCAGGGTGAACGACAGCACCAGATCGAGCGGGTGCGCGGGCAAGGGCAGGTGGTAGGCGGCCATCGCCAGCGCGTACTGCAGCAGCGCGGCGCTCGCGACGATGAGGAAGCGCGCGATCATGGTGCTGAGGATGAACCAGCCGGTGCCGAGCGGGGTCAGCCGGTAGCGCCGCCACACGCCGCGCTCGCGCTCACCGACCATGGTGATGGGCATGCCGAAGCAGGCGCCGCCCAGCGTCGAGATGGCCAGCACCTGGCCCATGCTCGCGGCGGTCAGGCCGTTCGGGCCGCCGAACACGCTGCCCAGCGCGATCAGGAAGAACACCGGCACTACGTAACCAAAGATCAGCGCCTGCAGGTTGCGGCAGTTGAGGATCAGCGAGATGCGCAGATGCGTGAGGAAGCCGTGCATGTCAGTCCCGCAGCGCCCGACCGGTGAGCTGGATGAAGACGTCTTCGAGGGAGGGCTTGCGGATCTGCAGATCGACCAGCTCACCGCCGCTGCTCTCGATGAGGTGGACCAGCGCGATGATGGTGCGGTTGGGCGCGGCGCTGGCGAGCACGGTCGCCCGCCCGTCGGCGCTGACCCCGCTGACCCCCTCCAAAGCGCGCACCGCGTCCGCCGCCAGCGGTGCCGCGGTGGTGAAGGCCACGCGCGTGCTGGCGGAGGTCCCCGCGATCAGGTTGGCGGGCGTATCGAGCGCGATGATCCTGCCGTGGTCGACGATGGCGACGCGGTCGCAGAGCAGCTCGGCCTCGTCGATGTAGTGGGTGCTCAACAGCACCGAGCGTCCGGCCGCCTTGACCCCGCGGATGGCCTCGTGCAGCTCGCGCCGCGCCTGCGGGTCGAGGGCCGCGGTCGGCTCGTCCAGGAACAGCACCTCGGGCTCGTTGACCATGGCCAGGGCCATGGCCAGGCGCTGCTTCTGCCCGCCGGACAAGGTCTCGAAGCGCGCCGTGGCCTTGTCGGTCAGCGAGAAGCGCGCGAGCAGCGCCTCGGGAGCGGCGCGCTTGGCGTAGAAGCTGGCGAACAGCTGCAGCGCCTCGCGCACGGTGATGCGCTCGGGCAGCGCGGTCGCCTGCAGCTGCACGCCGATGCGCTCGCGTACCGCGTCGCCCTCACGGCGCAGATCGTGTCCGCAGATGGTGATGCTGCCGCCGTCGGCGTCGCGCAGGCCGATCAGGCACTCGATGGTGGTGGTCTTGCCCGCCCCGTTCGGCCCGAGCAGCCCGAAGATCTCGCCCGGCGCGACCGCGAACGAGAGTCCGCGCACCGCCTGGACCGCGCCGTAGCTCTTCACCAGATCCGTGACGGTGAGCGTGGCGGTCATGCCGCCCAACGTAGCACCCCCGCGCGCCATGGGTAGGCCCGACGAGTCGGCAGGTACTTACGTAACCATCTGCCAGGCCTGACATTGGGTCCCAGCCTGCGGGGCTCGCTTGTGCGCGGCGTGATTCTGGGGCATCCTTATCCGCGACTCTTCCCGCCCAATGGGGGGTGGCGTTGGCTGGCGGCACAACCCTGCACAAGCCGGGAAGCCCCATCGACCCGCGTTCGGTCGGCTGTTCGTCGTGCCGCGTACTTCCTCGCTTCCTTGCTCCCTCGCTTCTCGCTTCTCGCCTCTCGCTTCTCGCCTCTCGCCGCCAACCGCTCACTCCGTCTGCCGGATCGACCATGCCAATCGCCACCGCCGTGATCGCCGACGATGAGATCCTCAACCGCGAGCTGCTCGCGGAGATGCTGCCGCGCTTCGACATCGCGGTGCGCACGGCCAAGGATGGGGTGCACGCGCTCAAGGCGCTCGAGGCGGAGCCGGCCGACCTGCTCATCACCGACATCCGCATGCCGGGCATGGGTGGCCTCAAGCTGCTGCTCAAGGCCAAGGAGAAGTGGCCGGAGATGCCGGTGGTGATGATGACCGCCTTCGCCTCGGTCGAGTCGGCGGTCGAGTCGATGCGCCAGGGCGCCTACGACTATTTGATGAAGCCTTTCGGCGTCGAGCAGGTCGAGGCCCTGCTGCTGCGCCTGAACGAACGCCACGCGCTGGTGCGCGAAGTGCGCACGCTCAAGGCCGAGGCGCGTGAGCGCCATCAGGCGCGTGGCCTGCTGGGCAGCAGCGTGCTGATGCAGCAGGCGCTCGAGACCATCGCGCGCAGCGCGCGCTCGAACGCCACCGTGCTGGTGGGCGGCGAGAGCGGCACTGGCAAGGAGCTGGTCGCGCGCGCCCTGCACGAGCAGTCGCCGCGTGCCGGCGGCCCGTTCATCAAGGTCAACTGCGCGGCGCTGACCGAGACCCTGCTGACCAGCGAGCTGTTCGGCCACGAGAAGGGCTCGTTCACCGGCGCCAGCGAACAGCACGTCGGCCGCTTCGAACTCGCCAACGGCGGCACCCTGCTGCTCGACGAGATCAGCGAGATCTCGGCCGAGCTGCAGGCCAAGCTGCTGCGCGTGCTCGAGGAGCGCGAGTTCGAGCGCGTCGGCGGCAGCAAGCCGATCAGCGTCGACGTGCGCATCGTCGCCACCACCAACCGCGACCTGCTCGGCGAGGTCAAGCGCGGGCGCTTCCGCGAGGACCTCTATTACCGCCTCAACGTCATCCCGGTGCGCCTGCCCGCGCTGCGCGAGCGCCGCGAGGACGTGCCCACCATCGTCGCCCACTACCTCGCCCTGTTCGGCAAGGAGCTGGGCGTGAAGCCGCAGCTCGCCCCCGACGGCCTCGAGCTGCTCGCCTCCTACGGGTGGCCCGGCAACGTGCGCGAGCTGGTCAACATCGTCGAGCGCCTGGTGGTACTCAACGGCGCCGAACCGCTCGACGCCGCCGCGGTACGCCGCTGCCTCCCCGAACTCGGCCGCGCCGCGCCCACAGCGGCCCCGGTCACCGCAGTCACCGCCGCACCCGCCGCAGCGGAGGCCGCCAATCTCGCCCTGCTCGGTGGCGAGCTGACCATGGATGACCTGGAACGCCGCCACATCCTCGCCACCGTCGAGCGCCTGGGCGGCAACCGCCAGGCCGCCGCCGACAGCCTCGGCATCTCGCGCCGCACCCTCTTCGACAAGCTCGCCCGCTACCAGGGCGTCCCCGCCGCGGTCGGTGCCGCAGATGAGAGCTGAGACGGGAACGACAGCCGGATAGAACAGGAGGGCGCGGAGGCGCGGAGGAGACGACCGCGTCAGCGGCGGCACCGCGTGGCGATGGTCACCTCCGTTCCTCACCGTCGGCCCTCGCGCGAGGAGCTCCGAAGGAGGTTTCGACATGGAGCGCCTGAGACCGGGGTCCGGAAAACGCACATGGACCGCGGGGGCGGTCCCGAGCGTCCGTCGCCCCCCCC
>JACDGQ010000413.1 GCA_013821615.1 Planctomycetota bacterium | reverse complement strand
GGCCAGGGGCTGGAGCTGCGCGGTGCTGCGCGTCCCGCAGCCGGCCAGGCAGGCGGAGAGAGCGGCGGCGAGCAGCGGACGGCAGCGGCGCATGCGCGGATGCTACGGTGGCACGACGCTGGGGGGAAGCGTTGGCCCGGCGAGCGTGCGGCGCGAACCCCGCTCACCGGAGAGGCTGGTCGTGCGCTCACGTCGCATGGGCGCGGAAATCGCTGCGGAGGCCGCAGCGGAGGTTGCGTGGGAACGCCCAGCGCTCAGCGCGCGCTCTTCGCCTGGAAAGCCAGCGCATAGGTCATGATCTGTCGCACCATCGCGCTCAGGCCGTTGGCGCGGTTGGGGGTGAGATTGACGTTCAGGCCGAGCTCCTCGATGAACTCCGGCGGCGCGGCGAGGATGTCGCCGGGCGGGTGCCCGGAATACACTTCGAGCAGGATCGACACCAGACCGCGCACCATCACCGCATCGCTGTCGGCCAGGAAGGCGACGTTGGTGCCGTCGAAGTCCGCGTGCAGCCACACCGTCGAGGCGCAGCCGCGCACCTGGTTGTCGGCGGTCTTGAGCGCGTCGGGCATGGGCGCGAGCTGCTTGCCGCGTGCGATGATCTTCTTGTAGCGCGTCTCCCAGTCGGGGATGGCCTGGAACTCGTCGACCAGGCGCGCCATGTTCTGCAGGATGCTCATGGGCTGGCCATGGTGGGCCGCTGACCGGGTGCGCCAGGGGCATCTCGGCGCGGCATCGGCGCGCGCGGGCTCCGTCCGCGGCCGGCTTGCGCCCGCAGCGCTCCGCTGCACCGTGGTCGCATGGCCAAGCCGCAGAACCCGGATGCCGCGCGGCTCGCCGATCTGGCGGCCCAGTTGCGGCACCACGACGAGCTGTACTACCGCCAGGCGGAGCCGGAGATCGGCGACGCCGAGTACGATGAGCTGTGGGACCGCTACCAGCGCCTCGCCGACGAGCTCGGCGTGCCCGCCGCCGATCGCCACCAGCGCACTCCGGGCGATGACCACAGCGAGGGCTTCCAGACCCATCGCCACCGTCAAGCTATGCTGTCGCTCGAGAAGGCCAACACCGAGGCCGGCTTCTTCGCCGTCGCGGGCGAGGACGTTGCGGCCGCACTGGTGCCCGCCGAACGCGAGCAGCGCCGCCGCACCGCGTGGGGCAAGCTCGAGGCCTGGGAGCGCGCGCGGCGCAAGGATCTCGAGCTCGCCGACGACGCGCCGCTGGCGCTGACGCTCGAGCCCAAGATCGACGGCATGTCGGTGAGCCTGACCTACGTGGGTGGCGACCTGACCCTGGCCGTGACGCGCGGCAACGGCGTCGAGGGCGACATCATCACGAATCAAGTGCGCGAGTCCGGGGCGGTGCCGCTGACGGTGCGCGAGCAGGGACGCTTCGAGGTGCGCGGCGAACTCTATCTGCCGCGCGCGGCCTTCGACGCGCTCAATCGCGAGCTGGCCGCTGCCGGCGGCAAGCTGCTGGTCAATCCGCGCAACGGCTGCGCCGGGCTGATGAAGCGCAAGGATGCCGAGGCGCTGCGCGGCAAGGGCGTGCGCAGCTTCCTGTATTCCATCCCGCCGGGTGGGCACGACGCCGCGCTGCCCGCCAGCCAGTGGCAGCGCCTCACCTGGCTCAAGGAGCAGGGCTTCGCCACCCATGCCGGGGCGCAGCGCGTCGCCGGCATGGCCGCCGCCTACGCCGCCTGCCTGGCCTTCACCGCCGAACGTGGGCAGCTCGACCACGACATCGACGGCATGGTCATCAAGCTCGACGATACCCGCGCCTACGACGCGCTCGGCGTCACCGAGCACCACCCGCGCTGGGGCATCGCCTACAAATTCCCGCCCGAACGCAAGGCTACCCGCCTGAACGGTGTCATCGTGCAGGTCGGCAAGACCGGCCGGCTGACCCCGGTCGCGGAGCTCGAACCGGTTTTCGTTTCCGGCTCGACCGTGGCGCGCGCCTCGCTGCACAATTTCGCCGAGGTGGCCGCCAAGGACATCCGCGTCGGCGACCTGGTGATCATCCAGAAGGCGGGCGAGATCATCCCGCAGGTGGTGGAGGTCGACCTGACGCAGCGGCCATCCGGCGCGGTGCCGGTGCCGTGGCCGGAACGTTGCCCGACCTGCGCGAGCGCGGTGGTGGTGGAGCGCCGCACCGACAAGAACCAAAAGGAGTTCATCACCCACTTCTGCCCGAACCCGGCCTGCGCGGATCAGGTGCGCGAGCGTCTGCGCCATTTCGGTTCGCGGGGCGCGATGGACATCCGCGGACTCGGTCCGGCGGCGATCGACAAGCTGGTGGCGACGTTGGGGGTGGTGCGGCCGGACCAGCTCTACGCGCTGCGCGCCGACCAGCTCGAGGGCCTCGAGGTCGAGCCCGACGCCAACGGCGTGCAGCGGACGTTCGGTGCGAAGAGCGCGGCGAACCTGGTCGCTGCGCTCGCTGGGAGCAAGTCCCGGGGTCTGGCGCACGTGCTGGCCGGCCTCGCCATCCCGAATCTCGGCGAGAAGCTCTCAGAAGACCTCGCCGGGCACTTCGGTTCCTGGGCGAAGCTTCGGGAATTCGCCCGCGACTACCTCGCTGACGAGCCGCGCGCGGCGCTCGCCATCCGTAAGCTGGTGCCCAAGCCGCGGCTGCTCGCCTATGCGCAAGCCGCCGCGGTCGACGTGCCCGCGAAGGCGACCCGCGAGGACATCCTCGCAGCGATGCAGGCCGTCGGCATGCGCCCGCTTGCCGGCATCGACGAGACCGTCGCCGACGTGGTCTTCGCCACGCTGCTGAATCCCGCGATGCTCGCGGTGATCGATGGCTTGGCCGCGGCGGGCGTCGCCCTGGAGGCGGAGCGCAGCGTCGGCCAGCAGGTCGCCGCCATCGCCGGAAAATCCTTCGTCCTGACCGGCACCCTGCCGACCCTGACGCGTGGCGATGCGGAGGCGCTGATCAAGGCTGCCGGCGGCAAGACCGTGGGTTCGGTGTCGAAGAAGACCGACTACGTGGTCGCCGGCGAGGAGGCCGGATCGAAGCTCGACAAAGCCAAGGAGCTGGGCGTCGCGATCATCGACGAGGCTGGACTGCGCGCGCTGCTGGGCGGTGGGTAGGATTCGGTTCCTCGTCGTCCGAGGTGAAGACTTTCCGTGCATCGCGGGGAGAGGAAACCTGATCGAACAAGAGGAACGGAGAAACGGAGGAAGGCAGGGAGCCAGTGAAATAAGCGAGATCGGGAAGACGCCATTGCCATCTCGTGGCTGTCCTCCGTTCCTCCGTTCCTCTTGTTCGATCCAGTCTTTCCCGTTTCGATCGACCACATATGGAACACCGACCACCGGATCGACCTGACGCACTCCGCACTCCGCACTCCGCACTCCGCACTCCGCACTCCGCACTTCCATCTCCCCCGTCCCCGCCGCACAGGACCAGCCATGCCCAGCCATCTCACCGCCCTGATCGCCATCGTCGCCCTCGGCATCGCCCCGCTGTCCGCCGCCGACAGCTTCATCGAGCGCCGCCTGCACGACGCGGTGACGGTGATGCAGGAGCCGCCCACGCCCGGGGTCAAGGATGGGCCGCTGGAGCGCGGCACGCGCATGCTCCTCGCCGATGGTGCGCTCGAGGCCCAGGTGCCTGGCTATGCGGCGCTCTTCGCCGCCCAGTTCGAGCTCCTCGGTCGGCCTACCGGCGTGACCGAACTCGGCGTGCGGCGCTTCGGCGCGCGCGCCGAGGTCGCCTACTTCATCATCACGTGCGCGCGCGGCGTCGCCTTCGTGCGCGTGGTCGCGCTCAAGGCGGGCGACAACAATCGCGTGGTTTCCGAACTCGTGGTCAGCCCGCACCCGTCCGAGGTGCTGCCGCCAGACCTGATCACCCCCGAGATCCAGCTGCCGCCGCGCTGACCGGCGCCGCACGCCGTCCGGC
>JACDGQ010000412.1 GCA_013821615.1 Planctomycetota bacterium | reverse complement strand
CCACCGGGGCCTCGCCCTCGATCTCGATGCGCGCCAGGACCTCGCCGACCGCGACCTTGGCGCCGGGCTCGGCGCAGTGCTCGGCGAGGATGCCGGCGCGCGGTGCGGCCACGGTCAGCACGCTCTTCTCGGTCTGCACTTCGACCAGCTCCTGCTCGGCGGCGACCGCGCTGCCGGGCTCGACCAGCCAGGCCATGACCGTGGCCTCGGCCGCCGATTCGCCGAATTGCGGGAGTTTGACGTTGAGGAGCATCAGAACCTCACGGTTTCGAGCACGGCTTCGACGATGTCGGCGGCGTGCGGCCGGTGGGCCGCGTAGAGATCGGGCTGGACGGGAATGGGGGTGTCCACGGCGCACACCCGGCGCGGCGGGGCGTCGAGCAGGTGGAAGGCCTCGGAGGCGATCACCGCGACCACCTCGGCGGGGATGCCGCCGAAGGGCCACGCCTCGGTGGCGACCACCACGCGTCCGGTCTTGGCCACCGACTCGAGGATGGTTGCCGTGTCGAGCGGGCGCACGCAGCGCAGATCGATGACCTCGACCGAAACGCCGTGCTCCTGCTCGAGGACGCCGGCCGCGCTCAGGCACTCGTGCAGCATGGCGCTGTAGCTGACCAGCGTGCAGTCGCTGCCGGCGCGGCGCACCACCGCAGCGCCCAGCGGCAGGCGCTCGGCGAGGCGCGGGTCGCCGGTCTCGCGCAGGTGGTTGTAGAGGTACTTGTGCTCGCAGAAGATCACCGGGTCGTCGCAGGCGATGGCATCGCGCAGCATCCAGTAGGCGTCGGCGACGGTGGCGGGCGCGACCACCACCAGCCCGGGGTGGTGGCTGAGCCAGGCCTCGGGCATCTGGCAGTGGAAGGGACCGGAACCCTTGGTGCCGCCCATCGGCAGGCGCGCGACCAGCGGGCAGGGGCGGCCGGTGCGCCAGAACGTGGTCGCGGCGTGGTTGACCAGCTGGTTGAAGGCGATCGAGGCGAAATCGGCGAACTGGAATTCGATCACCGGGCGCATGCCATCGATGGCCGCGCCGATGGCGACGCCGGTGATGGCATCCTCGCAGATCGGTGCATTGATCACCCGTTCCGGATGCAGCTCGGAGAGCCCCTTGGTGGCCTTGAACGCGCCGCCGAAGCTGCCGGCGATGTCCTGACCGTAGATGAACACGCGCGGGTCGTCGCGCAGGGCGTCGCCGAGCGCGGCGCGGATGGCCTCGACATACGACGTGGTCACGGGTTGGCCTCCGCGGTCGGGCCCGGCATGGCGAGCAGGTCGGGCGTGCTGAGGACGCGCCAGTCATCGCGTTCCGGGTCGGGGTTGGCCTCGCCGCGCGCGGTGTCGGCGGCGGCGCGGACGAGCGCGCGCAGCTCCTCGAGCAGCGCGTCGAGCCCGGCCTGGTCGATGAGGCCCTCGGCCAGCGCCGCGGCCTGCGCCAGCTCGACGCCATCGCCGAAGCGCGCCTTGAGCTCGGCCGGCATGTAGCGCGCATCGTCGTGCGAGCCGTGGCCGGCGAGGCGCAGCAGCGAGGCCACCACCATCTGCGGACCCTCGCCGCGCCGCGCCGCGGCGATCGCGCCGCCGACCGCGACCAGGGAATCGACCGCATCGGTGCCATCGCAGGACCAGCCGCGCAGGCCGTAGCCGATGGCGCGGTCGACGAGGTCGCGGCACGCGAAGCTGCGGTCGTTGAAGGTGCTGTAGCTCACCTGGTTGTTGGCCACCACCAGCACGAAGGGCAGCTTCTCGATCGCGATGACGTTGAGCGCCTCGTGCAGCGCGCCGGTGGCGGTGCCGCCGTCGCCGATCGAGGTGATGCCGATGCAGCTGTCGGGATAGGCGAGAGCGCCGCGCAGGCGCCGCGCCAGCAGCACGCCGGCGACCGCCGACGGCATCGCGCCGAGGTGGCTGATCATCGGCAGCATGCCCTTGGCGAGCTCGCCGCGATGGGCGTTGCCGTCGCGCCCGCGCATCGGCCCGGTGACTTTGCCGAGGTGGGTGCGGATGACGTCGAGCGGGGTCTCGCCGAAGGCCAGGCGCGCGGCCTGGTCGCGGATCAGCGGCGCGAAGATGTCGCCGATGGCGCCCGGTCCCGGCGCGCGCAGGTGCACGCCCATCGCGGCCGCGAGCACCTCCTGCCCGCGACTGGTGAATACGTTGCCCGGCACCTGCGCCGAATTGTAGAGCGTCAGCAGGCGATCGTCGACAATGCGCGCGAGCAGGGCCCAGCGCAGGTGCGCGAGGCGCAGCTCGCGCGACAGCCCGGCGCGCCCGGCGAGCAGGCGCATGGCGTCGCCGATGGAGCGCGACGGGGTCATCCGCGCCCCCAGGTCAGGTAGGAGGCGCCCCAGGTCAAGCCACCGCCGAAGGCGACCACCAGCACGCGCGTGCCGTCGGTGAGCCGGCCGTCGGTCCAGGCGTCGGCGAGCGCCAGCGGGATGGTGCCGGCGGTGGTGTTGCCGACGCGCTCGATGTTCACCACCACGCGCTCCATGGGCAGGCCCAGGCGCTGGGCAGTGGGCTCGATGATGCGCAGGTTGGCCTGGTGCGGCACCAGCAGGTCGATGTCGGCGGTGGTCAGGCCGAGCTCGCCGAGCAGTTCGTTGCACACCTCGGCCATGCGCCGGATCGCCTGGGTGAAGACGTGGCGGCCGTTCTGCTTCACGTACTGCATGCCCGCGGCCAACGTCGCCGGGGATGGACGCAGCGCCGAGCCCGAGCTGGGGATGCACAGTTCACCCCCGCCCGAGCCGTCGGAACGCAGGGCGAAACCGACCAGGCCGGGGCCATCGGCCGGGCCGGCTTCGAGCAGCAGCGCGCCGCAGCCGTCGCCGAACAGGATGCAGGTGTTGCGGTCGCTGTAGTCGACCAGGCTGGACATGACGTCACCGCCGACCACCAGGATGCGCTTGGCGCGACCGGCCTCGATGAAGCAGGCCGCGGTCGAGAGCGCCGCCACGAAGCCGTTGCAGGCATTCGCCATGTCGTAGGCGAAGGCCCGACCGGCGCCCAGCTGATGCTGCAGCAGGTTGGCCGTGGACGGCATGATCTGGTCGCCCGAGATGGTGGCGACGATGATCCCGTCCAGCTCGCTGGCGCTGACGCCGGCCCGCTCCAGGCACTGCTGTGCGGCGGGCAGGGCCAGTGAACTCAAGCCTTGCCCCGGCGCACAGATGCGGCGTTCGCGGATGCCGGTGCGCGAAACGATCCACTCGTCGTTGGTGTCGACCAGCCGGGCCAGATCGGCGTTGGTCAGGCGCTGTTCGGGCAGAGCCGAGCCGATGGCCACGCACTGGGCGCGGGCGAGGCTGCGGCGAGCGGAGACGGGCATCCACCAACTCCCGGGTGCGCTTGGAGGCGTGGAAGCATAGAGCGGTGGGGGAGGGCGCAAGGCTGGTCAGAGGGTCCGGAAGTCCGGGGGTCCGGAAGTCCGGAAGTCGACAACCAAATATGGAAGTCCATGCAACGTCGTGAGTTCCCGCACGCTAGCTGAGATCCGCGGGTCGACCTGGTCCAACGAGACTTCCGGACCCCCGGACTTCCGGACTTCCGGACCCTCCCCCCATGATGCCCCTGGCGCTTTCGTGGTCGGGCGTTGAATGCCGCCATGTCCGAGATGGCTGCTCCGCGACGCTGGTGTCGCATCGTGCTGCGGGTCGTGGCGGTGCTGGGGCTCGTGCTCGTGGTGGCCGTGGTGGTGGCGTTCTGGGCGGCGCCCGCGGTGGCGGTGCGCATGGCGCATGGTCATTTGCCCTACGTGGTCGCCTTTCCGGAGGGAACGCTGGTGATCGCGGCGGTGGCGACCAGGCCGTCGGGCGGACATCCGGAGTGCCAGGTCGAGGTGACGCCGCGCCGCGCGCGGCTGCTCGCCCAGGCGGCGCTCGCGTGCTGGCTGCCGGGGGGGCTGGTGCGCTCCGGGC
>JACDGQ010000011.1 GCA_013821615.1 Planctomycetota bacterium | reverse complement strand
GGACAGGGCGCCGCCGCCACCTGCGCCGCGGCGAGCGGCGCGGCGCGGTCGAAGAAGATGGTGCGCGCAGGCGAGCTGAAGCCGGCGCGCGCGGCTGCTGGCGTGCCGGGCACGCTCTGTTCGTAGAGGACGGCCACCGGTCGGCCGTCGAGCGGCGCGACCAGCAGGCGCAGGTTGGTGGCACCGGCCAGCATCAGGTCGACGCAGTCGCCGCTCTTGAACAGCAGCCGCGGATCCTGGCCGACGTTGCGCATCGGCGCCGCGGCTTTGACCCGCCAGGCGACGTGCAGATCGTGCTCGTCCCAGGCCAGACCGACGCGGGCATGGTCGTCGCCGATCGCCAGACCGTCATCCAGCTGCGGCCAGTCGTCACCCTTGCCATCGCAGACGATGCCGGTGCGGTGCGGGATGCGTGCCGTCCTGGGCACCGCGGGCAGCGGCAGGCGACGATCGCGCAGCGCGCGCGCAGCGACGACCTGATCGTCGCTCACCGCGATGGCGCCGCCGAAGCGCGCGATGGCTTCGAAGCCGGTGAGCTCGAGCACGCGCGCATCGGTCGCACCCAGGGTCAGCAGCACCTGGCCCGCAACGGTGCGGGTGAGGTGGCCGCCGAAGGACTCGCCGCCGGCGGTGATGTGGTCCATGTCCATGCCGCGGGCCGCGCTCAGCGGCGTATCGAAGTCGCCGCGGGTGTCCTTGAACAGCGCCTGGACCCACAACCCGTCCCAGGTGAACAGGTAGTTCTCGCCCAGGTTGCCGTTCACGCTGAAGATCTCGCCCGCAGCGCCGCCGACCTCGGCGGTGCCGAGCACGGCGTTGGGGCCGATCAGGTAGCCCGGCCGCGCCGCGGTGGCGGTGTGCGAGCCGTGCACCGACAGATGACGGCTGGGATAGGTGAACAGCAGCTTGCCATCGAGATCGAACCCGGTCAGCGGCTTCATGTTGAGGTAGACGCGGTTGCCGGCGCCCCCGCAAATCATCTCCAGCTGGCAGTCGACGCCGAATCCGGCCACCGGCACCACCCGCGGATGGGCGATGTCATAGCGCGGCGCGCCGCACGCGGTCCAGCCGGCGATGGGCAGCACGATCAGCGCGTTGCGCTTCTCGTCGGCATAGACCAGCGTGCCGTCGGTGGTCGGCAGATGGCCCCAGTAGCGTTCGCGCAGCGCGTAGTCGGCGAAGACCAGCTCGTCCGCCTGCACCAGGCCGTCGCCGTTGGCATCCGCCCACGCGCAGGCCTGGCCCTCGTGCGTGGCGAAGAGCGCATCGGCGAAGGGCCCGCCTTCCTTGCGCGTCACCGTGGCGACGTGCGCTGCCGCGCGCCAGATGCCATCCCGCATCATCGCGACGTTGGTATGCGAGGCGCAGTGCTCGCTCGCGGTCGAGCCCGGCGCGTAGAGATAGGTGGCGCCCGCGTGCACCACCACGCGCGCCCGGCTCTGCACCAGCGGCGGAAAGAGGTCGCCCGGCACGCCGCTGGGGGCGAAGCTCCAGGTCGGCGTCCAGGTGCCGCGCTCCAGGTCGATGCGGAACACCGCATTGCTGGTGAAGCCCATCGCGGGGTCGTAGGGATTGATGGCGCCGGCGGCGGCGTAGCCGGTGGTGCCGTTGAGCTGCAGCGCGAGCCCGCCGCCCGCGCCCCACACGCTGGTGCGCTTGGGATTGTCGGTGGCTTCGGCCACCCAGACGCGGCCCAGGCGGTCGACGGCGAGCTGCGCCGGATTGCGCATGCCCTGCTCGTCGAAGGCGCCGCTCAGCGGCCGGCCGCCGTGCCGGCCGATGGTGCGCACGATGCGGCCTTCGCCGTCGGTGACCGCGACGTCGTGATCACAGCCACGCCGGGAGACCAGCACCTCGTCGGCGGGGTCGCTGGCCAGGGCGTAGGCATCGCCCCACTGCGCCTCGCCGAAGGGCACCGCGCCGCCGGCGCCGAGCCGCAGCAGGCGGTCGCCGGCGAGCACGATCCAGTGCCCGCCCGCATGGGTGATGCCGCGCGCCCCGGGCACGGCCACGCTGCGCGTGACGTCGCCGGTACCGCCGTCGAGGATGCGGACCAGTCCTTCGCGCTCGAGGCACACGGCGATCTCCCCCGCGTGCCAGGCGATGCCGCGCAGGTTGATCGCCGCACCACCCACCCGCGCGCCGGGCTGCTCCGAGACCAGCAGATCGAGGATCGGCTGGCCGGCGGCGTCCTTGCGCTCCCACGCCGCGTAACGACCGGTGACGAGGTCGACGCGGTACACGAAGGAACGCCGGTCCTCCTGCGCCACCCACAGGATCCTGCCGTCGGTGGCCAGCGCGGTGTGCACGCCGAATTCGGAATCGCGATTCGCCAGGCCCCAGCGCCGGCGGCCGTTCAGATCGCAGCCGATCAGATGCGGTCCGGCCTCGGCGCCCGGGCAGGCGAGTGCCACCATCTCATGGCCCGGCTCGCCGCCGGTGGCCACGCCGGTGGCCGCGGTGTGGTCGCCGTAGAACGCGCCGTGGCCGTCGGGCGTGCTCCAGCTGGGATCGCCGGGGTTGGCGAACGACATGACGTAGCTGGCGTGGATGCCCTGGAGGTGCAGCCCGCGCAGGCGGTACGCGCCCGCCGGTACCGGTTGCCCGTCGTCGTCGAGACCGTCCCAGCGTTCGACGTTGGCACCGGCGCGGCGTGGCTCGCAGGCGATCAGGTTGCGCACCCGCTTGCCAGCGGCGTCGTCGATCGCGACCGTGACGCGCGCATCCCGCGGGAGGTCATAGCGCACCTCGACCGGTCCTTCCGCGGGCGCAGGATGGAGCAGCGCCGTCCACGATGGCTCGGGCAGCGTCAGACCGCCGTGCTGCTCCAGCCACACCGGGCCCCAGCTCTGGTGCGCGGTCCAGAAGAATTCCCGGCTCGCCGCTCCCGGCGCCAGATTGTCGGCGTAGCGGTGCAGCGGCCAGTCGGTCTCGCCCCACAGCAGCTCGATGCCGCAGGCGAACTGCCCGCCCGCGGCCAGGGCCTTCCCGGTGGTGATCAGCGCCCACGGCAGGCGGATCTCCTGGACGTAGCCCTGGTGGTCGGCGTCGACGCGGAAGGCCATCTCGGCGCCATCGTCGAGTTTCCAACCCTCGCGCCGCCGCAGCAGACGCGAACCGCCATCGAAGGGTTCGGTCAGGCTCTTGCCGTAGTCGATCTGCAGGCAGGGCTCCTGGGTCGGCGCATAGCACCAACCCGTGACGTGGCAAATGCGGTCGGTCTTGATGCGCAGCTGCACGCTGTCGCCGGCCCAGCCCTTGCTGGCCGAGAAGCGCGGATCGTGGCAGTTGCCGAGCGGCACGCGATCGACCCAGCGGATCGCGACGTAGAGCGCCTGGGCATCGTACATCATCGCCACCCGCGCACTGTAGACGTCGCGCAGCTCGACCACATCGTAGCACTGGAGATAGGAACCCGAGAGATCCCAGTCGCCGAGCTCGCCGTCGATCACCACCGCGCCCGGCGCGGGCACGGCATGGATGCCCCGCGTATCGGTCTGCGCCGCGGACAGCGGCAGTGCCATGGCGATGGCGAAGAGCACGGACCGCATCAGCGCGGTGAAACGGAGGGCGGCTGGCATGGTCAGGGCTCCTGGTGCAAGGCGACGGTGTCGGTATTGGCGGCCTGCTGGGCGAAGACCGGCTCCAGCGTGCTCAGGGTGGCACGTTCGGGCGCCAGGCGCTGGCGATCGAGATCGGCGACGCACAGCCGCAGCAGCTCATCGGCATCGAATCCGAGCCGCGTGATCGGCAGGGCGCTGGCGGTCGCGCCGGGGAAGTTGGCGTGCGCGATGACCTCGAGATCGGCCGGGCAGCGCAGGCCGAGGGCGGCGAGGCCGGCCGTCGCAGGACCGACGAGATTGTCATCGGTGATCAGCAAGGCGTCTGGCAGCTGCCCCTGCCCGGGACGGAAGAGCAGGCGCGTGACGTGCTCGGCCCAGTACGGGTAGTCGATCACCGCGGCCTGGAGCCATTCCGGGCGCGTCTCCAGGCCGAGCCCGGCGAGCGAGGCGAGGAAATGCTCACGATGCCGCGGCTCGATGCCAGGCAGGGTGAGCAGCGCGACGCGCTTGCGGCCCAGCGCGGCGAAGCGGCGCACCGCCAGGTCGAAGATCGCCTGCGCATCCAGGCCCACCACCGAGGCCAGCGTCGAGCCCGCGTGCTGGCCGATGGCCACCCGCGGCAATCCAGGCAGATCGAGCACCGGCGAATTGATGACGTGGTAGGGATCGCTCGCGAAGATCAGGCCGGCGAGGCGCCGTGACTGCACGTCGCGCAGCAGCTGGGGATACTGCCGCTCGTCGCGCGCCGCGGTGCCGGTGTACACCGTCATCCGCCGTGGCCCTGAGCCGAACAGCTGCGACGCGCGGTCGGCGAGCACGCGCCAGAAATGCGGCCAGCGCTCGCGTACCGCCGAGCTCTCGGCGATCACCAACCCGAAATGCACGAGGTGCGGGGGGTGATCGACGACGAAGGTGCCGCTGCGGCCGTGCGGCTGGACGACACCATCGGCGATCAGGGTGTCGAGCGCGCGCTGGATGGTCACGCTGCTGGCCCCGAAGCGCGCAACCAGCTCGGTGCGCGTCGGCAGGCGCTGGCCAGGGCGGATGACGCCCGCGAGGATCTCCCCACGTAGTGCGTCGAGGATGGCATTTTGGCGGAATGGTGCTGGAGGCATGGGTCCCCGTCCTGAATATTTCACTTTATACTGAACTGTATTTTTTCGTTGAGGGACTATTTTAGTTCTCCGAATAATAGTCTTAAAGTATTATAATTAAACATTTTACGACTTTTATTATCGAGCAGATGGCGGGTGGCGCCACGCGACACGCCCTCCGAAGCGGTCCGCCGGACCCGCGAGCGGCACCGGCCGCGCTCATGACGCAGGTACCGCGTTCTGGGCGCCGCCTCATTGACGGGGTTCAGGGTCGCCACGGCCCTGGCCAGAAAGCCGGCGCCGTACCGCTGCGTACCCCCTCGGCGGATTGACTCCGATCCTTGGCATGGCCAAGGTCGCAGCGGGAGCTCAGGTCGGGGATACGGAGGGCGGAGGGCGGAGTGCGGAGGGCGGAGTGCGGAGTGCGAGACGCGAGACGCGAGACACGAGACGCGAGACACGAGACGCGAGACGCGAGACGCGAGACGCGAGATCCGAGATGCGAGACGCGAGACGCGAGACGCGAGACGCGAGATGCGAGATGCGAGATGCGTCCCTGGATGAGAGCGCGGCGCACTCCGCTTCCGGAATCCCATGCGTCGTTCAGGTCGCGGCGACCCCATAGCGTTCACGCAGCACGCCGAGATGGTGCGCCGCGTGCCCGGCGATGATGTAGGCGATAGCGCGCGGCGTGAGCTCGGCGTTGTTGACCGTGCCACGGTTCAGCCACGCGGCGGCTGGCAGATGGCGGAACAGCGTGAGCGTGGCTTGACGCACCTGGCCGAACTCGCGCAGCAGGGCGGCGAGAGGCAGCGCGTCATGGCCGGCGGCGGCGACGTAGGCGTCCTCGTCGAACCCGGGCAGCGGCGCGCATTCTCCGCGCGCCAGGCACAGCGCGCGCATCGTGAAGATGCGCTCGGCGTCGCTGAGGTGGCCGACGATCTGGCGGACGCTCCACTTGCCCGGGGCGTAGCGGTGACCGGCGGCGGCCTCGTCGAGACGGCCGAGGACGACCGCGAATTCGACCGCCTGCTCGCGCAGGACGGCGATGACGTCGTCGCCGGCGACGGCGGCGATGTAACGGGCATGGTAGGGCGCGTGTTCGTTCGCCTCGGGACGGGCAAGGGCGGGATTCGTCATGGCGGTGAGCATGCCGGCGAGCAGCGGAGATCCCAGCGCCTTGCCAGGGTGACCACCGGCCTGCGGAGGACAGCACAGGCTCTTGACGAAGGCAGACCTTTTCCAGTGCGCGCTGGAGCCTATCGTCGCGCGCCGAGCACCCCTGCCGCAACAACGGCTGGCAGTTTCCGTATGGCCTAGACCGGGCCAGCGGCCGGATGCCCGCTGCCACCGTCCCCGAGGAAAATCACATGCATGTGCGCCGCGCCTGGCTCGGACTCGCCCTGCTCGCCTGGGCCCCGCTATCCGCGGCCGAAGGTGGCGCCGCCGCCGCGCCCGCGCCGGCCCCCTACACCCAGGGCGTCCACCACCGCGGCGGCATCGGCACCTATTTCATGGGCCGCGAGATCGCCCAGGTGATGGGGCACGAGGGCGCGGACTGGCTCGACCGCCCGCAGCGCGAGGCCGAGGAGAACCCCAAGGCCCTGGTCGCGGCGCTCGACCTCAAGGCCACGGACGTGGTCGCCGACATCGGCACCGGCACCGGCTATTACGCCTTCCGCATGGCGCCGCAGGTCGCCAAGGTCCTGGCCGAGGACATCCAGCAGGAGATGCTCGACCTGCTGGCGAAAAAAGCCGCCAGCCTGGGCGTGGCCAATGTCGTGCCGGTGCTCGGGACCATCACCGATCCGAAGCTGCCGCCCGGCGGCGTCGACGTGGTGCTGCTGGTCGACGTCTACCACGAATTCGATCATCCCGCGGAGATGATGACCGCGATCCGCGCCGCCCTGCGCCCCGGCGGCCACGTCGTGCAGGTCGAGTTCCGCGGCGAGGATGCCGCCGTGCCCATCCTCACCCTGCACAAGATGAGCGAGAAGCAGGCGCGCAGCGAAATGGAGAGCTTCGGCCTGACCTGGGAGCGTACCATCGAATCGCTGCCGTGGCAGCATGTGATGATCTACCGGAAATAGGGCGGCTGGGCCGGCGAGCGCAGCCGCCGTGCCTCAGCCCACGGCCACCGGGGGCGTGAGGAGGGTATTGTTGTCCTCGTGAGTCTCCGGCACCAGGTTGTTGGGATCGAGGATGATGGTGTAGATGTGCGACACTCCTCCCCCGGTGGTGGGGAGCGGGTCCGTCTGCACGATGGTCGTCGAATTGATGGTCAGCGCCGGCAGCGACCCGGTGAAGACCGCGATGCCATCGACGAGAACCGTATATGGGACTCCAGAGAGGGTCCCGGCCGAAGTGCTGGTGGCCTGGTAGTTGACCACGAAGGTCAGCTGGATGTGGTCCGCGCTGGTCGGGTTGGGCGGTGCGATCGTGACCGTCTGGTTGCCGAAGAACAGGTCGCCGTTGGCGTATACCAGGGTGATGTCGGCCTTGTTGTTGTCCTCATTGGATTCCGCGACCAGGTTCTGGGGATCGAGGAACACCCTGTAGGTGTGGGAACCGGAGAAGCTCGGCGCCGGGATCGTCGCGGTCAGCGGCACGACCGCGTTCGGACCGAAGCTGGTGACCGTGCTGCTGAAGACCGCCGTCGTCGGGGTCGATGAAGAGAGGTCGAAGACGCTGTACGGCATCCCTGAGAAGTCCTGGAAGAAGTTGTTGACCACCGTGAAGCTGAGGGTTTCGGCGTCGCTGGTGCCCGGCTGAGCGATGCTGGCGACGGGCGTGACGGTGAAGCCGAAGTCCGGCTGCTGGGTCTGCGTCTGACCGCAGCCTCCGATGAGGAAGGCCAGGACGGCGTAGACGGAAAGCAGCGCGAGGGGCAGGGAACGGAGCATGGAGCGTGACCTTATCGGGATGATGCCGGGCTGAGGCGGGTGCGGCAACGCGCCACGGGTCTGAAAGGACCTCGCACGCATGTCGGGAAGGCCGACACGCTACATTCGCGAGCGGAAAAGCACCGGGTAATCTCCGACAGTCAGCCAGGCGACCGGTGTCCCTCCACGGTTTCGCCCGCGGCTTACCAAGCGATTGTCTTGTCCGGCGGGGGTGGCTAGGGTCGCGCGCGCAGTGGAGCGGTTTACCCGCGCCCTGCCTTCCTTGCCACCCCGGGCGCACGCCCGTCCGACTCTTCCAGGGAACACCACATGTCGCACCGCAAAATCCGCGCCGCCTTCGCCGTCGGCGCCGCCCTGGCCGGCAGCCTGCTGGTCGCCGGCTGCGCCGTCCGCAACGCCAGCGCCGACCCCCAGATTTGGGGCACCCTGCCGGACGGTGGCACCGCGCACCTCTTCACGCTGACCAACCAGAACGGCATGACGGCGCGCATCAGCGACTACGGCGGCATCGTGGTGTCGCTCACTGCGCCCGACCGCAAGGGCGCCTTCGCCGATGTGGTGTGCGGCTACAGCACCCTCGAAGAGTACGTGCGACCCGGCCACACGCCGTACTTCGGCGCCATCGTCGGCCGCTACGGCAACCGCATCGCCGCCGGGCGCTTCGAGCTCGAGGGCAAGACCTACAGCCTGGCGCTGAACAACAAACCGGCCGGCATCCCCTGCTCGCTGCACGGCGGGCTGGTCGGCTTCGACAAGAAGCTGTGGCAGGCCACGCCGGTGACCGTCGACCACGAGCAGGGCCTGGAACTGCACTACCGCTCGCCCGACGGCGAGGAGGGCTTCCCCGGCACCCTCGACGTCACCGTCACCTACCGCCTGACCGCGGACAACGCCCTGCGCATCGACTACAAGGCGACCACCGACAAGGCGACCCCGGTCAACCTCACCAACCACTCATACTTCAACCTCGCCGGCGAGGGCGCGGGCGAGATCCTCGGGCACCGCCTGACGCTCGCCGCCAGCAAGGTCCTGGTCATCGACCAGGGCATGATCCCGACCGGCGACGTGCACGCGGTCGCCGGCACGCCCTTCGACTTCACCAGCGCGCACGCCATCGGTGAACGTATCGGCGCCGACGACGACCAGCTGCACTTCGGCAACGGCTACGACAACTGCTGGGTCATCGACCGCACCGACGCCAGCCTGGTCAAGGCGGCGCGCGTGGTCGAGCCCGACTCGGGGCGCGTCCTCGAGGTGCTGACGACCGAGCCCGGCGTGCAGCTGTACACCTCGAACTTCATGCCCAAGACCGACGACCCGGCAACCGAGCAGCTGGTCGGCAAGAGCGGCAAGCACTACAACTTCCGCACCGCCTTCTGCCTCGAGACCCAGCACTACCCAGATTCGCCCAACAAGCCCGCCTTCCCGTCGTGCATCCTGACGCCGGGGAAGGTGCTGAGCTCGACGACGGTGTACCGCTTTACGACGGAGTGATGGCTGATGGCTGACGGCTGATGGCTGACGGCTGACAGCGAACAGGAGGCGCGGAGACGCGGAGATCGGAGGAGGCGAACGTCGAGCGGAAGAGGGACGGTCGGAGTCCATCGACCAGCCATCGCGGAATCGTTCAGCTGACCTCACCCGGATCCGGCTACGGATCCGGGGCGCGCGCATGGACGCGGACCAGCGGCTCAGTTCTCCCCTCCTTCTTCCCTCCGCGTCTCCGCGCCTCCTGTTCGCCGTCGGTTGTCAGCTGTCAGCTGTCAGCCGCCAGCCGCCAGCCGTCAGCTTTCAACCTTCAGCTCATCGCCCCAGCCCCGCCAACGCCGCGTTCTGGAAATCGCGGCGGATGTCCGAGCCGTCCGAATTCGGGAAATTGGCGCGGCTGACCATCAGCACGTACGCGACCTGCCGGGCAGGGTCGATCCACACCTGCGTGCCGTAGGCGCCGCCGTGGCCGAAGCTGTCGGGCGAGAGCGCGGCGCTGACGCCCTGCGGCTGGCGCACCACGCACCAGCCCAGACCCCAGCCGTTGCCCGGGGTGAAGCCGGTGACCAGCGCGCCGCTCTGCACCGAGGTCATCTGCGCCACCGCCTGCTCGCTGAGGTAGCGCTTCCCACCCAGGCTGCCCTTGGCCAGGATCATGCGGCAGAAGCGCGCGTAGTCGGTGACGGTCGAGAACAGCCCGCCATTCGCCGCCGGCACGCGCCCGGGGCGGGTGGGATCGAAGTCGGGGTAGAAGCTGGCGGGAGCCAGGCCCCCACCGACGAAACGGTAAGGCTTGGCGAGACGCGCCTGCTGCTCGGGCGTGGGCGCGAAGCACGTGTCACGCATGCCGAGGGGCGTGAACAGGCGCTCGGCGAGGAAGTCCGGGAAGCTCTTCCCGGAAACCACTTCGACGATGCGCCCGAGCGCATTGATGCCCGACTGGCAGTACTGCCAGCGGGTGCCAGGCACGAACTGCAGCGGCAGCGGCGCCACCAGGGTCACCAACTCCGCGAGGGTGTGCGCCTTCAGACGCGGCGCGCCAGTGACCTCGGCCAGGCCCGAGCTGTGGGTCAGCAGGTGACGCAGGGTGATCACGTCGCCGGCACCATCCGCGGTCCTCATGCCGGCCAGCTCGGGCAGGTACTTGGCCACCGGATCGTCGACCGCCAGCCGGCCCTCGTCCTGCAGCATCAGCACCGCCGTGGCGGTGATCGGCTTGGTCATCGAGGCGATCCAGAAGAGCGTGTCGGACGCCATCGGCCGGCCCGCTTCGCGATCGGCGAAGCCGACCGCACCGAGGTGGGCGAAGCCGTCCGGCGTGACCACCGCCGTGACCGCGCCGGCGACCTCGTTGCGCGCCACCGCCGCGTCCATCGCCGCCGTGACCGCCGGCAATTCGCCACCGCTGCTGGCGCGCGCACCACCGCCGGAACAAGCCGCGAGCACCGCCAATGCCATCAACACCGCGCCGCTGGTGAGGACGGTCAGGAGACGGAAATGAGCTGATGGCGGAGGGCGCATGTGAGGAGCCTTGAAATGGGAATGGTACGGAGTGCGAGAAGCGAGAAGCGAGAAGCGAGAAGCGAGAAGCGAGAAGCGAGAAGCGAGAAGCGAGAAGCGAGAAGCGAGAAGCGAGAAGCGAGAAGCGAGAAGCGAGAAGCGAGAAGCGAGAAGCGCAGCCGAGCCCGCCATCCCACCCTGTCAACCAACGATTCCCCACATGCCAGCCACCCGCGTCACGCTTTTCACTCCAACTGGCCCGTCTCCGACCTCGCATCACGAGACTTCCGGACTTCCGGACTTCCGGACTTCCGGACCTCCGGACTCTCCCCCCTCACAGTCCAGGCGCCTTCGGCTTGATCGGCGTCGTGAATGCCTCGTAGCCGTGCACCTTGACCTTGCGCTTGTAGACCGCGTTGTTGCAGGTCGCGTAAATGATATCGAGATCGGGGCCACCGAACGTCATGTTCGAGACGTGGCCATTGGGCATGGGCAGGATGCAGTTCACGCGGCCCGCCTGGTCGCAGATCTGGAGCCCCAAGTTGGTGCAGACGTAGAGTCGGCCATCGCGGTCGACGCGCATGCCGTCGCCCCACGCCTCGTCCGAGTTCTCGGGGCGGTGCAGATCGTAGTAACGCTGCTTGTGCGCGAGCGTGCCGTCGGCCTGGACCTGGTAGCTGTAGACCCAGTGGCTGCGGCTGTCGACCACGTAGAGCAGGCTCTGATCGGGTGAGAGCGTCACGCCGTTCGCGAACTTGAGGCCGGTGTCGACGATTCTTTTCTCGCCCTTAGGGCTGATGTACCAGACGTTGCTGGGCTTGGTGCCGTCCCAGCCCGGCTCGGTGACGTACATGCCGCCGTCGTGGTTGACCACGATGTCGTTGCCCCGGAAACCATCTGCGAGCACCGTGGCCGTGCCGTCGGCGGCATAGGCCACCACCTGCTTGGTGGCGCCCAGCACCGCGTAGAGCCGGCCGTCTGGGCCATAGGCCATGCCGTCGGCGTTCTGGTTGTCCGTGCGCAGCTCCACCGGCTTGCCGTCGGCGCCGAGCCGATAGGTGACGGCCTTGGGCACATCGTTGAACACCACGTCGCCCTTGGCATCGACCGCGGGACCCTCGGTGAAGCCGTAGCCCTCGCCGACCAGCTGCCAGTTTTCGTTGGGGATGAGGATGTCCTTCAGCTGGTTCGAGCCGAGCCCGGTCTTCACCGGCGTCGGCCAGCCCTTCCACAGGAAGCGCATCGCCTCGGGGAAGATCTTCGTCGCGTGGTCGCCGTTGTGGCCACCCTCGCCCCAGGCGTGCTCGACCTCGTAGCCCGAGAAGATGAGGGCGCGCTCCATGGCCTGGTTGGCCATCCACCAGTCGCCGGCGTAGATGTTGAGGTCACCGCTGCCGTCCTGCAGGAAGACGCGCAGCGGCTTGGGCTCGACCTTGCGCAGCAGGGTCGCGTACTCGTTGCCGCCGCGCAGGCCGACGTAGGTGCCGATCGAGCTGAACACGCGGGTGAAGGCGTCGGGCCGCTCCCACGCGGCGGTGAAGGCGCACACCGCGCCGCTGCTCGAACCGCCGATGGCGCGGTCGTTGCCGCTGGTCGAAAGGGCGAGGTGTTGGTCGGCGACCACGTGCGGGATGAGTTCGTCGAGCACGAAGCGCGCGTAGCCGTCACCCAGGCCGTCGTACTCGTAGCTGCGGTTCCAGCGGTCGAGCGCCGCGTCGGACGGCGCCTTGACGTGGCCGTGCATGATGAAGATGCCGACCGTGACCGGCATCTCCTTGGCGGCGATCAACTGGTCGAAGACCTCGGGAGCGTGGAACTGGATGCCATCCTGGTTGACGTAGACGCAGGCGGGCTTGGCCGGATCGTACTGCTGCGGCACGTAGACCCAGTAGTCGCGGGTGGTGCCGGGGAAGATCCTGCTGCCCTCGAAGACGTGCTTGGTGACCGTGCCCTTGGGCACCTCGGGCGCGGTCTCGGCGATCACGGCGCCGGCGGCGAGCAGGGGGATCAGCGGGAGCAGGCGCGGGAAGGGCATGTTGATGGGTCTCCGGGGGAGAGGAGGTACGACGGCGACGCTGGGGCGCTGAGGGCGGCAAGACGCCAGGCTCGGTAGGTCAGACCCGGAAGGCGGCCCCGCGACCCCGGGAGCGCGTGGGCTGTGGCGAGCAGGAAGCAGGAAGCAGGAAGCAGGAAGCAGGAAGCAGGAAGCAGGAAGCAGGAAGCAGGAAGCAGGAAGCAGCGGAATGCCGCCATCTGCTCCTGCGTGTCTTGCAAACCCGCGGCGAGGGCACAAGCGTCGCACGGCGCGGATGATGACGGATGTCCCAGCCACCACAGGGGCGCGTGGACTTGGCGGCGGAAGGGCCTACGACCCGGGCAGGAGACGCCGCATGCAGCCGTGGAGGATGCCCAGCCGGGACGAGTACTACATGGGCATCGCGGTGGCCGTGCGCGAGAAGGCCAACTGCCTGGGCAGCCGCGTCGGCGCGGTGATCGTGCGCGACAACCGCGTCATCTCGACCGGCTACAACGGCGTGCCCGAGGGCATGCAGAACTGCCTCGACGGCGGCTGCCACCGCTGCAGCAACACCGCCATCTACAAGTCGGGCGAAGCCTACGACCTGTGCATCTGCGTGCACGCCGAGCAGAACGCACTGATCACCGCGGCGCGCTTCGGCATCGCGGTGTTCGGCGCGACGCTCTACACCACCATGAAGCCGTGCTTCAACTGCGCCAAGGAGATCCTCCAGGCCGGCATCGTGCAGGTCTGCTACCTGCACGAGTGGCGGCCCGGCGATGACCGCAAGCGCGCCGAGCACGAGAAGATCATCGCCGCCATCAAGCTGATCCGGAAGATCGACTACCCGGACCCACGGCCGGAATGGATCCGCGCGATCAGTCTGCCGCAGACGGGGGACGGGGCAGAAGTGCCGATGTGAACGCGGGGCGGGTGCCAGCCGCCCATGGGTGAGCGGCCTCGCCATCGTCACTGCCCACCCGCCGCGCATCGATCCCGCTGCCATTGCTGATTCCCGCGCCCCGCCATACTGCCCCCGTGCCCGTCGCCCCCCTCGCCAACGTCACCAAGCAGCAACGCCTGCTCGCGCATTTCCGCGCTCAGATCGCCTGCGGAGCACTGCGGGTCGGCGATCGGGTGCCGCCCGAAGTGCTGCTCGCCAGTCAACTCGGCGTCAACCGCAACACCGTCGCCAAGGCCTTGTCCATCCTCGCCAGCGAAGGCGTGCTGCTGCGCCGCCGGGGTGGCGGCACGGTGGTCGTGCGCGTGCCGCCGCCGGGTCCGACCGACGCCGGGGACGCAGCGGGCGTGGACACCGGCACGCTGGCCATCACCTGCGCACTGCGCACCGGCGATCCCAACCACTTGGTGAATCCGCAGACGCTTATCCTCACCGCGCTCGAGTCCACGTTGAACGCGCTCGCGCCGCGCCTGCGCATCCGCTGCCTCAATACCTGGCCGGGTGGCCGCCTCGATGCGGGTCAGTTGGCGGCGCTGACGGCGGGTGGACCGCGCGGCGTCGTGCACATCGCCAACGGCGGCGCGGACGAACACACCATGGCCAATCTCGACGCCCTGCGCCGGGCGGGTGTCCCGCACGTGGTCATCGCCGTCGACAGCGACCTGCCCGGCTGCGACCTGGTTGGCGCCAGCCAGGGGGCTTTCGGACGCGGCGCAGCGGCGCACCTGCTCGGCCTCGGACATCGCCGCCTGCTCTTCGTCGCGCCGGATCTGGCGGCCGGCTGGCTCGAGCAGCGCATCGAGGGTTTCCGGCAGGCGCTCGCCGATGCCGGGCTCGATGCCGGGCCCGACACCATCATGCGCAGCGGCCAGCGCCTGGATTCCGACCCGGACGGCGGGGTGCTGGCCGGCGCGCAGGCGGGCGCGCGCATCGCCGCGCACGGCGGCATCACCGGCGTGGTCGCGGTCAACGACGCCTACGCCGCCGGTCTGGTGACGGCGCTGCGCGAGCGCGGAGTGGCCGTACCGGAGCGCATCTCGGTGGTCGGCACTGACGACGCCTACAGTTTCCGCGACCTTGATCTCACCACCATGCGCCCGCCGTTCGCGCGCATCGGCGAGGCTGCCGCACGCATGATCCTCGACCGCATGCGCGCCGACGCCCCGCGCGACCGCACTGAGATTTGGCACCTGTTCCCGACCCTGGTCGAACGCGCAACCAGCGCCGCACCGGCCCCTAGCTGAGATGGATCCCCTCGTCCACGCGATCCGTCCGCCCGCGTTCCCGTCCGTGGATCCCCCTCACGTCCCGTACGCCACCATCACGGACCGGCCTGTGTTCCCACAGCGTTCACCGTGGCGTAGACATCCTGGCTGAGCTCGTCGCCGTCCGCGGTCGCGATGCGCGCGCTGATTTTCATCTGCATCACCGTTCTGAGCGCCGGGATCTCTAGGAACACCGTGCGGCCGTCGGCCGCCACGGTGATTGCGGTGATCGCCACCGCATCGTGGCCCTTCGCGGTGTCGCCCGAGCTCGGCTTCACCTCGGGCGAGCCGTAGTTGCCGGTCCACAGGTAGTTCCACTCCGTCGCCGACCAGTTGCCAAGTTCGGCTGCCTGGGCGCGGTCCAGCGGCGCGGCGAAGGTCAGGGCGATGCCGTTGCAGCGCACCACATAACCGACCGGCATGACCACCGCGCGACCGGTGTAGCGGACGCGCTGGAACCCGCCGTCGCGCGCACCGTTGGTCTGCCAGCCCTTCATGCCGCACAGAAAGAGCTGCCCGTCCGCAGGGTTGAAGCGCGCGCGCATCATGCCGGAGTTGAAGGTCAGCGCGAAGCGCACCGCCGCGCCCTGTGCCACGGTCCCTGCGTGGCTCCACGCGACCAAGAACAGCGAACTGGTGCCGTAGGAGAGATGCAGCAGGGCGCCGTCCAAGGGACCCCAGCGTCCGCCCTCCACCCACACCTGCCCGCCGCTCGAGTTGTCGACGCCGCCATGCGGCAGCCACAGCAGCGGCTGGTCGTAGGTGGTGGGGACGACCGCGCGGTGGGCGAGGTCGGGCACGCCGTAGAAACCGCCCCGCTCGACCAGGTTGATGCGCGAGCTCGGCGTCCAGGTGCCTTCGTTGTCGCCGGTGGTGATCAGGCCCGCGGGGCTGATGCTCATGCCGTTGGGCGCGCGGAAGCCGGTCGCGTAGACCTCGGACCGGGAACCATCCCGCGAGACCTTGAGCATCACGCCGTGATGATCGGCGATGCGCTCCCAGCCGCGCCCGCCGGCGCGCACCGGGCCGGCCTTGGCGTAGTAGAAGTCGCCCGCGGCGTCGGTCTGCAGATCGAAGGCGAACTCGTGGAAGGCGGGCGTGGTGTGCACATCGCCGTTGAAATTCTCGTAGAAATCAGCCTCGCCGTCGCCATCGAGATCGCGCAGGCGGACGATGCCGTCGCGGGTGGTGGCGTAGACCACGTCATCGACGACCTTCAGTCCAAGTGGCTGGTGCAGGCCGGCCGCATAGCGGCGCCAGCTCAGCCGGGCCAGACCCGCGTCGATGCCGGAGACTATCCACACATCGCCATTCCAGGTGCAGAGCGCGGCGCGTCCGTCGCGGAAGAAATCGCAGCCGGTCAGGCGCATGCGCGCGCCGAACGGATTCTCCTCGGGCACGGTGAGGGTGTCGACGACGTAGGGGCCGTCGCCCGTACCGCGCACGCCGACGGTCTCGAGCGCCTGCGGCCAATGCGCAGGGCCGCCGCCGGTCAGCGTTGCCGGATCGATGCTGGCCGCACTCTCACTGAGGGCCCCGCCCAGGGCCTCCGCGTCCATGGCGCCGATCACCAGCGTGAACAACCCGGACTGCAGCCCAGGCACGGTGAGCAGGATGCGGTCCCCCACCACCGTCAGGACCACACCAGCGGGCGCGCCGACCAGCCCGGCGCTGACCACGCGCCCGGCGGCGGCGAGCTGGACCACTCCGCCCGTGCCCGTCCCGACGCCATTTGGCAGTTCGCCCACGATCATCGTCGAGGCCGGGAAGCCACTGACGCGGAACGTGCGGCTGATCGCCCTGCCGCCGCCGACCAGGCCCGGCAGCTCGAGCACGGTGCCCGTCCCGACGCGGTACGCGAACACCACCCGCTCGCCGCACTGGTAATACCCGGTGAAACGCGCCCAGTCGGCGGGCAGTGGGCCGTAGGGTTCGTGGCGCGGATCAGCGAAGCTGCCGTCCCTGGACCAGCCGGGGACGGCGGGCGTCGCGAAGATCGCGCTGCCGCTCGTGAAGGGACCAGGGATGTCGGCGTCGTCATAGACCATGCCGGTGAGGCGCAGGTAGCCGCCGCTCCAGCCGGTCGAGACGCGCAGCAGGTCCGCGTCGAAGCACACGCCGCCGACCACCGCCCCGGCGCCGCTGCCGCACGTCAGCCTGACCGCGTGCCCCTTGATCGCGACGTTGGTCGCTGGCGGCGTCGCGGAGATGGTATCGCTGATGCAAGGCCCGTACGTGGATGCGGAAAAGCCGACGGCGCTGCGATGAGCGTCCGCCGCGACGGCAGGGTGCCCCGAGACCACGGCTGGCGCCGGTCCTTCAGCTCCCCTGGCGCCCGTCACGGCGGTGAGCATGACGGTGAACATGGCGAGACGGCGGGCGGAGATCATGCGCTGGTCCTCGAAGGGTGCGGGGCGGTCGGTGCTACGAACGGAGCCGCGCGGCGTCGCCGTGGATCACCGCCCGGGCGGCTCGCCACGCTCAGGGTCCCCCGACCTCAACGAACTCGACATCATCGACGCAAATGGTCGGCAGGATATCGGGTGCGTTGACATTGGCGTGAAAGGCGATGGTCGCGCTGGTCGCCCCCGCTGGCGCGACGTAGGGCTTGGCCACGCCGTAGTCGTTGAAGCGGGTGTCGCGGTTCCCGACCCAGGCCGGCGCATCGTCCTGCAGGTTTGCGACCCAGGTGCCGCCGCCGGCGCCGCCATGCCAGTCGATGGTGGGCGACAGGGTGGAATAACCGCGGCCTTTGCCGGGTCTCTTCTCCTCCGGCTTCATGCCCTCGGCGCGGCGCCAGAAGCGCAGGCTGTAGAGCCGGCCGCCGGTGACCGGCACGGTCTGCAGGACGGTGACGCGCCCGCCGCCCGCGCCACCGTTGGCCGCGCGGATGAAGGCGCCGTAGTCGGGCAGGTCGAACGCCTCCGGCGGGTAGATGACCGGCGTGAGCTGCCGGATGAGCAGGCCGCGCCGACCGCTACGCGCAGCTTCCACCGCGGGCTTGGCGCCGAGGCCGCCGCCCTGCTCGACGACGCGCCAGCCGTCTTCGGCGCGGTCGCTGAAACCCGCCTCGAATCCGCCGTTGCGGACGAGATTGCGCCCGAGCGGGAAGACCATCGGCCCCCACTCGGCCGGCTGCAATGTCGCCTCGGTGGTGAGGTCGGCGGTGACCGTGGTCCGCTGATTGAAGTGATAGGAGCGCTTGGCGCGGTCGCGGCCGGTGGCATCCGCATAGATGACGCCGACGTCGCCGCGCAAGGTACCCGCCTCGCCCGCGGCGATCCCCAGCGCCGCGAGCGGCACCGCCGCCTCCACCTCGTAGAAGCCCTCGCCGCGCCGCACCGCGACGCGGGCCTCGGCGAGCTGATCGATGCGGTCGAGCTGCGCCGCCATGAGCTGCACGCGCGCGGTCGCGCCCGGCACCACCGGGCGGTAGAGCACCGCCAGCGGCTTGCCCTGGAACACGCTCATCAGCAGGCGCAGATCGCCGGCCACCGCGCCGCGACGGTGCCCGTCGGCCGTGGCGTCGCCGGCGAGCATGAGGTCCACGCAGTCGCCGCTGGTGAACAGCGTCCGCCAGTCGGCACCCTGGTTGCGCAGCGGCGCCTCTTCGACCACGTGGTAGGCGAGGTAGAGCGTGGTCGCGTCGCGGCCCAGGGCCACGG
>JACDGQ010000411.1 GCA_013821615.1 Planctomycetota bacterium | reverse complement strand
GGTGCGCCCCGGCGCGCAGGACGGCCTGCTGCAGTGGCTGCCGCGCGGCCCCGGCGGCAGCGCCGGGTACCACGAGATCGACGGCGCCATGCACGAGCACGCCCCGACCGCCGACCGCAGCGCCGAAGTCGAGAAGCTGTGCGCGCTGAGGACCGATTTCAGCGTCGACGCGGCTTCGGTGGTGATGACCCAGGATGGCCAGCGCTGGCGCCTGCCGCGCGGCGACGCGCGCTTCGACCGGGCCGTCGCGCAGGGCTGGCCGCGCGGCATCCGCGAGGTCTGCTCCGAGCGCTTCCTGATGGACATCCACGGCAGTTTCTACGAGCTGCCGCGCGAGCACGGCCTGCCGCTCATCCGCCCGGTGTGCAGCCACCACAAGGCGATCGCCGACTTCTGCAGCTGGCGCGGCCTGCTGGTGCTATCCGGCGTGCGCGCCGACGCCGCGGCGGACGCGCACGTGGTGCGCTTCGGCGCCGCCGGCGCGCTGTGGTTCGGCATGGTCGACGACCTCTGGCGCCTGGGCAGGCCGGTCGGCCACGGCGGCCCGTGGCTGGACAGCGCGGTGGCCGCCGGCGCGCCCTCGGATCCCTACCTGATGACCGGCTACGACCGCAAGACCCTGACCCTGCGCCACGACCAGGCCGCGCCGCTCGACATCACCGTCGAAGTCGACATCGACCACCACGGCTGGGTCACCTACGGCGTGCTCAGCGTGCCGGCCGGCCAGCCCCTGATCATGACCTTCCCCGAGGGCTACAGCGCCCATTGGCTCCGCTGCACCGCCGCCCGCGACTGCCAGGCCACCGCGCAGCTCATCTACGAGTAACGCCGGACGTGTCGCCGGGAGAGGCGAGCCCCAGCTCGCCTGGATCACCTGCAACCTCCGCGCTGCGGCACGATCAGGCTCACGAGCTCCATGCGGTCACGCAGCGTCTCAGGAACTTCCCAGGTGAGCTGGGGCTCGCCTCTCCAGGCGGCCTCGACCTCTGCGCCGCACGGAGCGAGGTAAATGCTCCGCCACGTTGAGACCGGCCGCCGGTTCTCTTGGGCCGAGCGCCCCCCCTCACGTGTGCCTTGACCTCCCCCCCTTTCCGCCTACAAATCCACTGATCATGCGCCCCCTGCAGACCATCCTGCTGCTCGTCGAGCGACTTACGGCGGGGTCCCTCGCGTAGTCGAGAGGAACCCCGTTCGCGGCCGGTGGAGCCTGCGCTCCCGGCCGCCATGACCAGATCACCACACCATCCTCTTCCCGACGAGCGTGGCCCATGGCCGCGCCAGGAAATCCCATGACGTCCCCTGCCATCCCCGATCCCAACCGCGTCCTGATCTTCGACACCACCCTGCGCGACGGCGAGCAGTCGCCCGGCGCATCGATGAACCTGCCCGAAAAGCTGGAGATCGCCCGCACCCTCGAGGCGTTGGGCGTCGACATCATCGAGGCCGGCTTCCCGGTCGCCTCGCCGGACGACTTCGCCGCCGTCAAGGCGATAGCCGAGCAGACCACGCGGGCGCGCATCTGCGCGCTGGCCCGCGCGCTGACCGGCGACATCGACCGCGCCGCCGAAGCGGTGCGCCCGGCCGGCGCGCGCGCGCGCATCCACATCTTCCTGGCGACCAGCGCCATCCACCGCCAGTTCAAGCTCAACAAGGTCAAGGAGGAGATCGTCAAGCAGGCGCGCGACAGCGTGGCCTACGCGCGCACGCTGTGCGACGACATCGAGTTCTCGCCCGAGGACGCCTCGCGCACCGAGCCCGAATTCCTCGCCGAGGTGGTGCAGGCGGTGATCGCCGCCGGCGCGCGCACCGTCAACATCCCCGACACCGTCGGCTACGCCTATCCCAACGACTACGCGGACCTGATCACCTACCTGCGCGCGCACGTCGCGAACATCGACCAGGCGGTGATCTCGGTGCACTGCCACAACGACCTGGGCCTGGCCGTGGCCAACTCGCTGGCCGCGGTGCGCGCCGGCGCGCGCCAGGTCGAATGCACCATCAACGGCATCGGCGAGCGCGCCGGCAACTGCTCGCTCGAAGAGGTGGTCATGGCCATGCGCGTGCGCAAGGACATGTTCGCCGGCATCACCACCGGCATCACCTCCAGCCACCTCTACGGCGCCTCGCGCCTGGTGCAGTCGATCACCGGACTGACCGTGCAGCGCAACAAGGCGGTGGTCGGCGACAACGCCTTCGCCCACGAATCCGGCATCCACCAGCACGGCATGATGAAGAATCCCGAGTGCTACGAGATCATGACCCCGCAGTCGGTCGGCGTCCCCGACACCAACCTGGTGCTGGGCAAGCACTCCGGCCGCGCCGCGCTGGGTGCGCGCTTGACCAAGCTGGGCATGCCGGTCGGCGACGACGACCTGGGCAAGGTCTTCGAGGCCTTCAAGCGCCTCGCCGACCGCAAGAAGGAGATCTACGACGGCGACCTCATCGCCCTGATCGAGGAGGTCGTGCGCGGCACCACGCTGAGCGTGTGGAAGCTGGATTACCTGCACACCTCGGCCGGCACCGAGGCCATCGCCACCGCCACCGTGCGCCTGAGCAAGGACGGCACCACCGTCACCGACGCCGCCACCGGCGACGGCCCGGTCGACGCGGTGGTGAAGGTGCTGCAGCGCATCTGCGGGGTCAGCGCCGCGGTCGAGGACTACCGCCTGCGCGCGGTCACCAAGGGCGGCGACGCCCAGGGCGAAGTGTCGATGCGCGTGCGCGTGGTCAGCCCCGAGGCCCCCGACGGCGTCGTCGTCGGCGGCAAGGGTCTGTCCACCGACATCGTCCAGGCCAGCTGCCTCGCCTACCTGGACGCGATCAACCGCTCCAGCTACCTGATCGGCCGCCTCGACTACCGCGTCACGCCGACCGAGGAAGGGTCCGGAAGTCCGGGAGTCCGGAAGTCCGGAAGTCGGACAGCCTGATCGGCCCCGCGCGCCAAGCGCGCGTGCAACGCAGCGGACTCCGGGCCAGCGCTCGGAGTCCGCTGCGTTTGCGGCTTCCTCATCGTCCGCGGTGGAAACGTTCCGTCCATCGCGGGGAACGTGGAACCTGATTGAACAAGAGGAACGGAGAAACGGAGGAAGCCATGGAGCTGGTGAAAAAGCGAAGTCGGAAAAACGGCATGGCCAGCTCTTGGCTGTCCTCCGTTCCTCCGTTCCTCTTGTTCGATCCTGTTTGGATCGAGGAGACCCCAGTAGGCAATGGATCCACCACGAATGACGGGAAACCCGTTTGCGTCCACGCCATTCGCGTGCGTTCCGCGAACGCCGCGGCTGAAGCACCATTCCCGCTACACGCAGCCCAGCACAGCACGCGAAATCAGCGGACTTCCGGACTTCCGGACTTCCGGACTTCCGGACTTCTGCGTTCCAGCAGCACCACCGCCTGGGCCTGCAGCGCGCGCATCTCGCCGACCGCGTCGCAGCCTTCGTTGGTGCGCGCCTTCAGACCGATGCAGTCCAGTGGCAGCGAAAAGAGCTCGGCGAGCGCCGCGCGCATCGCCGGCTTGTGCGCGGCCAGGCGCGGCGCCTGGGCGATGATGTTGACGTCGAGGTTGGCGAGGCGCCACGGCGCCAGCGCGGGCAGGGCGAGGACCGCCCGCACGAATTCGCGCGAGTCGCGTCCGCGGTGCGCCGCATCGGTGTCCGGGAAATGCTCCCCGAGGTCGCCGGCCGCGACCGCGCCAAGCAGGGCGTCGCACAGCGCGTGCAGCACCACGTCGCCGTCGCTGTGCGCGATCACGCGGTAGGGGCAGGAAACCCGCACCCCGGCGATGACCACGCCATCCCCCGCCTCGAGGCGATGGATGTCGTAGCCGATGCCGACGCGGTGGGTCATGGGCGCCTCGGGGCGGGGCGGGGCGGAGTGCGGGGTGCGGAGTGCGGAGTGACCGCGGCCCGGACGGCGCGTCCGTGTCCCACGCAC
>JACDGQ010000410.1 GCA_013821615.1 Planctomycetota bacterium | reverse complement strand
CGATGCAGGCGTGCCATCCGTACCGTCAACCGGGCCTTGGAATCCGGTGGGCGGCTGCCGATACTGCTCCGCGACCGCAAGCGCCTGCAACGCTTGGTCGATGGAACCCCGGCCATGCCCAGCAGCATCGAGACCCGTACCGCGAGCGGCCGCGTCGCCGCAGCAATTCCGCCCGCCCAACCGGGCAGCCAGCGCGTCCTGGTGGCGGCGGGTGAGGCCGCGACGCGCGCCGCGCAGCGCTGGCTGGCCGAGTGCCGGCACCGCGATTCCTATGAGCTCGAGGTGCTGCGCCCGGGTGAGGACGTGCAGCTGGTCCTGCTCCAGCGCACCTGCGACATCTATCTGCTCGACGAATGGGCGCTCGGTGTGGTCGCCGGCCTGCCGCCGGAGCAGCGCCGGCGCATCGAGCGGCGCAGCGTCTGCCTGACCGCACTCGAGGCCGCCGGACCGGCGGCGCTGGTGTGCAATTCGACGTTACCGCTCAGCCGGCTCAACGCCTTCGTGCTCGACCACGCGCTGTGGCAGGTGGCGCGGCAGTTTCCGCAGGTCAGCGCGCCTGCACCGGTGCGTCCGGACTACGACGTGCTGCTCGAGTTGGCGCGCACCAAGCTGAGCAGCGGCGCCGACGTCGACGCCGCGCTGCGGCCCCTGACCGAGGCGGCGGGCGTGGCGCTCGGCGTCGGCCGGGTCAGCGTGTGGGTCATCCGCGATGCACCCAAGCGCCTGGTCTGCGTCGACATGTACGACTGCGCCGGCGGCACCCACCAGTCCGGCCTCGAAGTGCCCGCCGCGCTGGTGCCCGCCTACTGCATGGCCCTGCACCACCACCGCATCCTGTCCATCGAGGACGCGGTGGCCGACGAGCGCTCGCAGGAGCTCGCCGACTTCTACCTGCGCCCGGCCGGTATCGGCGCGCTGCTCGACGCGCCGATCTACCTCGACGGCCAGGTCGTCGGGCTGTTCTGCCACGCCCACCTCGGCGGCACGCGGCGCTGGAGCGACGAGGAGCAGCGCCTGGCCGCGTCGTTCGCGGACTACGCGCAGATGGTGCTGCTCGCCAAGCAGCGCCATGACGCCGAAGCCGCCCTGGACGCTGCGCGCGAGGAGCTCTCCCAGGCGCACAAGCTCGAGTCGCTGGGGCGCCTGACCGGCGGCATCGCCCACGACTTCAACAACATCCTGACCGTGCTCAGCGGCAACGCCGAGATCCTTGCCGAGCGCATGGGCGCTGGCGATCGCCACCTCAATGGCATCCGCGACGCCTGCGCGCGCGCCGAGGCGCTGGTGCACAAGCTGATGTCGTTCACGCGCAAGGCGCCGCGCCAGCCGGCCTGGGTCGAGATGGGCGGACTGATCGACGGCCTGTGCGGCATGCTCGTGCCGACCCTTGGCCAGGCGGTGATGATCCTGCCCAGGCTCGAGAAGGCGCCGCTGGTGGTGTTCGGTGATCGCGACGAGCTGCAGCACGCGCTCATCAACCTCGCGGTCAACGCGCGCGACGCCATGCCGCGCGGCGGCAGCCTGACCTTCGCCACCCGCCGCCTGGCCGCGGCCGAGGCGGCGGCGGTGCGGCCGCTGCCGCTCGACGGGACGCGCTCCTGGCTCGAGTTGACGGTCGGCGACACCGGTAGCGGCATGACCCCCGACGTCCTGCGCCGCGCCATGGAACCCTTCTTCACCACCAAGGACCCGGGCAAGGGCACCGGCCTGGGCCTGACCAACGTCTACGCCTGCGTGCGCAAGCACCTCGGCCACATCGCCTGCGAGAGCGCGCCCGGCGAGGGTACGCGCTTCCGCATCTATCTGCCGCTCGGCGAGGGCGTCGAGGTCCCGGCCGCCGATCCCAGGTCCGCAGCGGCACCGCATGGAGCGGGCCGCATCCTGCTGGTCGACGACGACCCCGACGTGCGCGGCACGGTCGGCGAGATGCTCGGCTTCCTCGGCTACACCGTCACCGCCTTCGCCGAGGGCGGTGCCGCGCTCGACCGGCTGCGCGCGCAGCCCGATGCCTTCGACCTCGCGCTGCTCGACATGGTCATGCCAGGGATGTCCGGCCCGGCCTGTTTCTCGGCGCTGCGCCTGCTGGCGCCGGGCCTGCCCTGCCTGCTGATGTCCGGTTGTGCAGCCGATACCGCGGTGCGCGCTTGCCTCGACGACGGCGCGCTGGCCCTGCTCGACAAACCTTTCGCGCTGAGCACCTGCGCGCAGGCCGTGGAGAAGGCGCTGGCGCAGCGGCGGGCGATGCTGGTGGGGTAGGAACCGGCGGGCCTCGTGCCCGCGGGTTTTCTGCGGCCACGCTTGCGCCGACGCGACCCATCTGTGGAGCGCTCCCGGCGCCGTGCTCGACCTGGTCCGCCTGGTCCGGCACAAGAACTTCCCCAATCACGCAGCGCAGGCGCGCGGGAGACGGTGGCGAAGGAGCGCTTTACGGCGAAGCCGGGGGAAGCTACAGCCGCAGGAATATCTGCCGCCGGTACAAGAACCACACGAACAGCAGCACGAGCCCGATCTCGCCGAGCATGCCGACCACGGCGCCCAGGCCCGTGGCGACGTGCGCGTCCAGGGCGTGCGCGATCGGGCCGCCGACCAGGCGCGCGGCGAGGCCGTGGAAGTCGAGGATGTTCGCCGCCATGTAGGCGGTGATGGCGTTCATGCCGATCCACACGAAGGGCGGGATCCAGCCCTTCCACATCTTCACGTCGATCAGCCAGTGGAAAGCGGCCAGCAGCAGCACGCTCCAGCCGCCGGCGACCAGCACGAACGACGAGGTCCACACCTTCTTGATCACCGGGAACTGCAGGTCCCAGGCCCAGCCGAGGGCGAGCAGGCCGAGTCCGCCACCGACCATCCAGGCGAGGCGCCGGCGGTCGCTGAGCCCGGGCAGGCGCAGCAGCAGGCCGGCGAACACGCCGAGCAGGCAGGTGGCGACGGCGGGCAGGGTGCTGAGCAGGCCCTCCGGATCGTAGTAGCGGTCCCATTTGCGGCTGGGCAGGTACTGGTAGTCGAGGTGGTCGGAGACATTGTAGCCGGGTTCGAAGCGCCCGCTGACGGTGGCGGTGGTGCGCGTGAAAAGTTCGTGCTCGTCGCTGATGCCGGTGGTCTGCGCGAGCGCGGCCAACGCGTCGTGGTCGAGCCGCACGTCGCGGATCGGCACGAAGGTCATCACGGCCCAGTAGCCCACCAGGATGGCCGCGCAGGCGATCACCAGCCCGCGCGGCTTGAGGAAGCAGAACAGCAGGCCGGCGAACATATAGGCCAGGCCGATGCGCTGCAGGACGCCGAGCAGGCGCACGTGCTCCCAGCCGTCGGCAAGGCCGCCGTAGGAGAAGATGCCGAACAGCACCAGCAGCAGGCCGCGGCGGATGATGCGCCGCACCGCCACCGCGCGGCCCTCGCGGGCGATGGTCTTGGCCAGCGAGAACACCAGCGAGATGCCGGCGATGAAGACGAACAGCGGGAAGATCAAGTCTTCGGCATGGAAGCCGGCCCAGGCGCAGTGGTCGAACTGCGTGGCCAGCATGCCGGTGACCGGGTCGCCGCACAGCCGGTGGATGGCCTGCACCAGCCCGTCGCCGCCCAGGATCCAGAACATGTCGAAGCCGCGCAGCGCATCGAGCGAGAGCAGGCGTCCGCGTTCCGGCGCCGGGACGGGGAGCTGCAGGGGCGATGCGGGAGCGGCTTCCATGGCGGACCATCCTGGGTGCGCGCGCATCCTCGTGAGCGCAGCGAGAGGAGAAGCGTCCGCCAGACGCGCGTCCGGCCCCTGGCTGAACCACGCTGCGTGTGCTGATAGAGTGAAAGCGGGGCGTCGGAATTTCCCCCGGCCTTGCCTTCTGCGCCGCGCCTCCCACCTTCCCGTCTCCAGGAGTCGCGCATGATCCGTGTCCGCACCCTCATCCCGCTCCTGATCGCCCTGATGACGCTGCCCGCC
>JACDGQ010000409.1 GCA_013821615.1 Planctomycetota bacterium | reverse complement strand
GGGTAGCAAACTCGTCTTCGGACCAGGACATGCATCCTCCTTCACGGATGCGATGGCTTATGGGCTTCTGGGACGATTAACAGGGCCTGCCTGCAGAGAAGGGAAAGATGTGGGTAATGAGTAGGGCAACGCCCTGGGTCAAATCGCAATAAAAACATTCGCCAGCCCTGCAAGGGCGATTCAATCAGGAATTGCGCCAAGGATTGAATCGCCCTTGCAGGGCTGGAACTCGAGATGGGGCTGTTTTCCCAGGGCGTTGCCCTGGGCTCTCATTGAATCGCGCTTGCAGCGCTCGCGACGGCCGAATCCGGGAGTTGTGGGTAATGGGCAGGGCTCACGCCCTGGGCTCGTGGATGCCGCCCGCTCCGCGGGCTCTGGGCAGGTGCGTTCCGACGTCATTCTGTCGCGAATTTTCCCAGAATTTTCGATGTGGATAACGAGCAGGCGATGACTCCGACCCGACCGACCTCACAGCTTCCCGACCACCCGATACAGATGCACCCCATACCCCTCGAAGCGATCGCTGAACGCATGCCCGCTGATCGGGATCGTGCGCCCCTCCCCAAGCACCTCGACGCTCGCGCCTTCCGGCACGATGAACGTCGCCATCGTCGTCCCCATGCGCAGCGCGCCCGCGAATAGATAGCTCTCGCTGCCGACGCGCTTCGCCAGCAGCGCCACCGGCACCGCGGGATCCGCCGCGACGACGCTCGCCCCCGCCAGCGTGAGCGGGCTGTTCAGCGCCGGCGCCAGATCGCGCACCTGCTGGTTGATCGCCGTCAGCCCCGCGAGCATCGCCGGGTCGTGGAGCGGGCCGGCCTCGTCGAACGTTGGATTCCACGAGTGGCAGAAATAGCCGATGCCGCTGGCGCCGTGGATGAGCGCCAGCCACACCTCCGAGCGCACCTGCGCGGGCGTGGGCTTGGCCGGGGCGTCCTTGCCGATCCGGGTGGTCTCGATCCAGCACCACACCGGCGTGCGCCCGCCGCCGGCGGCGCGCAGGCGCGTGACGCCCTTGGGCACGAACTCGAGCCTGCTGCCCACCGCCGGCTCGGCCGCGTTGACGGGATAGATGTCGAACGCCAGCACGTCGCCGCCAGCGGCGTAGGCGATGTAGTCCTCGTCGTGTCCGGTGCGCACGCCGCGACCGATGTACGCGGTGAAGGACGTGCCCTGGCCGAGATTGAGGAACACCGGCCGGGTCGCGTCCTTGGCCTTCATATCGGCGTACAGACGCGCGATCTCCGCCGGCAGGATCGGCGGACCATAGCCGCCGCCCTTCAGCTCCTGGGCGTTGTCGGGCTCGTCCACCTGGGTCCAACCGACGATGGTGCGGTCGGCGAGGTGGGCGAGGCCGACCGCATTCTGCGCGCACATCACCGGCATGTGCGCCGCGGCGAGCTCGGCGAGCTGGACCTCGGTTGGGCCGTCCCACAAACCGATGTAGAGATTCACGCCCGCGGCGCGGTAGGCGGCGGCGTTGGCCGGGCTCTGCAGCCACACCGCGATGGGGAAGAAGTCCGCAGCGCTGGACGGCCCGTTCGCCCACGCGGGCGGCCGTGCGACCGGGGCATCCAGCGCCAGCGCCCACGGGGCGGCCAGGACCAGGATGGCGGCGAGGGTCGGGCGGATCATGGGCATGGCGGGCCTCCTCGGGTGCGCATCCCGGCAGCACAGCGCGGGAACGGCTGGATGCGACGGGATTGTGGGGGCCCAGGGCGGGATTGTCCGATCCACGTCCACCGCCGCGGCCGTACCGGCAGCGGCAGGTGCGGTCAGACCGGCGGTGGGAAGTACCCGGAATGACGGCGGGGCGGTCCGCAGGCGCGAACGGCAACCGCACCCTGCGCCCATGGATATCTTCTTAAAGCCAATCACATCAGCATGTTGCGACGTGATCCCTCAGGCCGCAGGCCTGTCCGCGACCATGACCAGGGCTCGCCACCACGCACCCACGCGCTGCCCGGAGCGCGGCGCCCCCGCCCCTCAAGCACGGTTGAGGAGCCCCTCTTTCTGGGTTACCCTGACCAAGTCCCTCCGTACTCCTGCCGAAACCAAGCACCGCGCGATGACCAGCGACGACGCCACCGATCCGCTCGCCAACCGCCGCATCCTGGTGATCGACGACAACGCGAACATCCACGCCGACTACCGCAAGATCCTGGTGCCGCCGGCGGTCTCGGCAGACCTCGCCGAACTCGAGGCCGACCTCTTCGGCGAGACCGCGAAAACGATGCAGCGCCCGGCCTTCACCGTCGACGCCGCGCAGCAAGGCAAGGAGGGTCACGAGCGCGTCCTGACCGCGCTGCGCTGCGGGCAGCCCTACGCGCTGGCCTTTGTCGACATGCGCATGCCGCCCGGCTGGGACGGCATGGAGACCGCGCTGCGCATCCTCGCCGACGACCCCGACATCCAGATCGTGATCTGCACCGCCTATTCCGACTACTCGTGGGACGAGATGGCGCAGAAGCTCGGTGCCACCGACCGCGTGCTGATCCTCAAGAAGCCCTTCGACACCATTGAGGTCATCCAGATCGCCCAGGCACTGTGCCGCAAGTGGACGCTCGGTCTGCAGGCGAAGCAGCGCGTGGCCTCGCTCGAGGCGATGGTGCAGGAGCGCGTGCGCGAGCTGGCGGCCAGCAACGCGCGCCTGTCGACGCTCATCAAGGTCAGCCCGGTGGGCATCTTCGTGCTCGACCAGGAGGGCCGGGTGACGAGCTGGAATCCCGCGGCCGAGCGCATCTTCGGCTGGAACGGCGCCGAAGTCATCGGCCAGCAGCTGCCAGCGAGCATGCCCGACCACCTGCGCGTGCTGATGCGCAGCGGCGAGCAGGCGCCGGTGGCGGGCGCCCGCCAGGGCACCGATGTGCACGTCAAGCGCAAGGACGGCGTCGGCATCGAGGTGGCCACCTACAGCGCCGCGCTGCGCAGCCCGACCGGCGACCCCGACGGCTGGATCGTGGTGGTCGCCGACATCACCGCGCGCAAGCAGATCGAGGGCGAGCTGCGCCGCGCCAAGATCGCCGCCGAGGCCGCGGCCACCGCCAAGTCCGAGTTCCTCGCCACCATGAGCCACGAGATCCGCACGCCGATGAACGGCGTCATGGGCATGGCCGAACTGCTGCTGACCACGCGCCTGGACGCTGAGCAGCTCGACTTCACCAACATCATCCACAGCTCGGGCGAGGCGCTGCTGGCGATCATCAACGACATCCTCGACTTCTCGAAGGTCGACGCGGGCATGCTCTCGCTCGAGCCCATCCCCTTCGACCTGCTGACCACGGTCAGCAGCGTGATCGAACTGCTTGCGGCGCGCGCCGAGAGCAGGGGCATCGAACTGTTCTACCGCTTCGCGCCCGACCTCGCCCAGGCGGTCATCGGCGACGCGGGACGCGTGCGCCAGATCATCACCAATCTGGTCGGCAACGCGGTCAAGTTCACCCTCAAGGGCCACGTCTTCGTCGACGTCGCGCGCGCGCCGGGCGGTGGCGTGGCGATCGCGGTGCACGACACCGGCATCGGCATCCCGCGCGACAAGCTGCGCCTGCTCTTCCAGAAATTCACCCAGGCCGATTCCAGCACCACGCGCCGGTTCGGTGGCACCGGCCTGGGCCTGGCGATCTCCAAGCAGCTCGCCGAGCTGATGGACGGCGGCATCGAGGTGACCAGCCAGCCGGGCGTCGGCTCGGTCTTCACCGCAACGTTGCCGCTGCCCGCGGATCCCGCACCGCCGCGCGCACGCACCGAGCCGATCAACCTCGCGGGGCTGAAGGTGGTGGTCGCCGACCCCAACGCGCTGAGCAGCCGCATCGTCGTGGAGCAGTTGCGCAGCTGGGGCTGTGAGGCGCTGCCCGCGGTGAGCGCCGTCGAGGCCCTCGCCGCGCTGCGCGCGACGGCCGGCGGCCGCGTGGTCGCGCTCATCGACACCCGCCTCGCCGAGGT
>JACDGQ010000408.1 GCA_013821615.1 Planctomycetota bacterium | reverse complement strand
GGGCTATTGGCTATTGGCTATTGGCTGACGGCTGGCGGCTGGCGGCTGACGGCTAGTGAATCACGGATGATTGGGGGTGCATGCGCGGCTTCGAGCTTTGAGCTTCGAGATGCGAGTCCCTAACTTGCCCTGCTGTCGCTCGCAGCTCGCAGCTCGCAGCTCGCAACGCGTCACGCACTCACACCGTGCCTTCGCCGCCAGCCGCCAGCCGTCAGCCCTGCCTATTTCGGCGCATCCGTCCGGAACGGCACCGCCGGCAGCCCGGCGCCATTGTACAAATTGCACGCCGGGTTGTCCGCCCACGCGTAACGCACCGCCTTGGGATTGGCCAGGCCGCTCACCGACACCACCACGGTCTCGCCATCGATGGCGGCATCCGCCCAGACGAAGTGGCCATCCTCACCGGCGATGGCGAAGCCGACCAGCTTGTCCGCCGCCTTGCCCGCGTAATCGCGTGCGACCATGCCGGCGGCGTGGGTGAAGTGCAGGCGCACCTTGTCACCCTGGACCTCCATGCTGGCGTAGACCGGGCCGGACGACTCGATCTGCTGACCGTAGGCGACGGCCTGGGCGGCCAGTGCCAGGCGGCGGCCGACCTCCTGCTTGTTCTTGGGATGGATGTCGCCGGCCTCGCCGATGTCGATGGCCACCGCCAGGCCCACCTTGGGCACATGCAGGGCGGTCAGCGCCTGGGCTTCGCGCAGGCTCGCCCAGCCCGTGTCCGTGGGCGCGTCCTGGCGGTTCATGAAGTTGGCCAGCTGCACCACCAGGAACGGGAAGTCGCCCGCGTCGAAGCGCTGCCGCCAGTCGCCGATCAGGGTCGGCAGCAGGCGGCGGTAGAGCTGGCCGTTGTTGGCGTTGGATTCGCCCTGGTACCAGATTGCGCCCTTGATGCCGTAGGGCACCAGGTTGGCGATCATGCCGTTGTACAGCGTGGTCGGCGAGTTCTGGTTGAGGGTGAGCGGGTTCTGCGGCAGCGGCGCGCACTTGGCGAGCGGCGTCGAGGCGTGGTACTGCCACGGGCCGGCGAGCTTGAGCATCTTCGCGGCATCGCCGTCGGGCGCGACGTTGAGCGCCGCGGCGTCGCCGTAGATGCCGCCCTGGCCGCCGGTGTCGAGCACGCGCACGGTGATGAGGTTGCGCCCGGGCTTCACCAGCTTGTTCGGGATGGAGTATTCGCGCCCCACGTTCCACGTGCCGGTCTCGCCGATCTTGGTGCCGTTGATCCAGGTGGTGTCCATGTCGTCGATCGGGCCGAGCGACAGGTGCAGGTCCTTGCCCGCCCACTCCGCCGGCACCTCGAACTCGCGGCGGAACCACACCAGGCCATCGAAATCAGGCAGGCCGCGGCCTTCCCAGTTGCCGGGCAGGTCCATGGCCTGCCAGTCGTGCGCGTCGAAGGCGGGATCGGCCCAGCCCAGGCCGTGTGCCGAGCCCGGGTCGTTCTTCACATACCACTCGCTCATCTGCTGGTCGAAGTCGAGGCCGCCCTTGGTGATGTCGATCAGGGCCTGCTCCATCTGCGCCACCACCGGCTGCATCTCGGACACCGTCTTGAGCGCCGTGGCGCTGGTCCAGGCCTCGATGGGCGTGCCGCCCCACGAGGAGTGGATCAGGCCGATCGGCACCTTGAGCTCGTTCTGCAGGTGGCGGCCGAAAAAGTAGCCGACGGCCGAGAAGCCGCCCCAGCCGCCCGCCGCGATGGTCTCGGGAGTGCACGCTTCCCAGCGCCCGCCCACCAGCGGATCCGGCGAGCTCAAGACGCGGTGCGGCACGGTGTACAGGCGGATCTGGGCGTTGGCGCACTTGGCGATCTCGTCGGGGGCGTTGATCGCGCCGATGCCCATCTCCATGTTCGATTGCCCGGAGCACAGCCACACGTCGCCGACCAGGACATTGCTGAAGGTGGCGGTCTGCGGGCCGCTGACGGTCAGGGTGAACGGGCCGCCCGGTGCGAGCGGCGGCAGCTTGGCCAGCCAATAGCCATCCTCGGCGCGTGCGGTGGCGGTCGCGTTCTTGCCGTCGAGGGTCACCGTGACGGTCTTGCCGGGCTCGGTCCAGCCCCACACCGGCACCGCCAGCTCGCGCTGCAGCACCAGGTTGTCGGTGAACAGATGGTGGACGAAGGGCCGCTGCAGCTCGGCGGCCTGGCCCGAGCCGGCCAGGAGCGCGCCTGCGGCCAGCACGAGGGCGGCCAGGAACAGGCGGAGTGACGGACTGGGCATGAAGGGTCGGTTCCTGGACGGCGGCCGGCTGGGTACCGCGCAACCTGGGACATGGTACGTCATGGCGGGTTGGCTGTTGAAGCGGCGAACGGGGGTCGTGTGGGGCTCAGATCGCCACGACCGCGTCGATCTCGACCCGGCCGCCTTTGGGCAGGGCGGCGACCTGGACGGTGGCGCGGGCCGGGTAGGGCGACTCGAAGAAGCCCTGGTAGACGGCATTGACCGCCTGGAAATCGGCAAGGTCGACCAGGTAGATGGTCAGGCGCAGGGCCTTGGTCAGGCTGGTGCCCGCCTCGCGGCAGATCGCCTCGAGGTTGCGCAGCGCCTGCTCCGCCTGGGCCACGGTCTCGGGGCTGCGGAAGGCCCCGCTCGCCGGCTCCAGACCGAGCTGCCCCGAGCACCACAGCAGCCCGCCATGGCGCACCGCCTGGCTGTAGGGCCCGATCGCCGCCGGCGCCTCGCTGGTATTGATGGTCGTGCGCATGGCTGGGATTGTCGGCCTGCTGGCGAGGGGGCAAGGGTACAGGCCCGGCTGTCGCCGGGCTGCTGACGGCTGGCGGCTGACGGCTGACGGCTCGTGGCCAAGGTGGCTGGAGTAATCGGAATGGTTGCCAGTCTCGGGAAAGGGACCCAGCGGCGCGCAGCGCGGTTGGGTCGGCCGCCAGCCGCCAGCCGCCAGCCGTCAGCCCAATCCCGTCGCCACCCCCAAGACCTCCCCCAAATGCAGGATCTCAGCGTCCGGTCGGCAGGCGGCGAGCGCGTCATGGGGATACATGTTTTCGGTGATGCGCAAGCAGGTGCGGAAGCCGAAAGCGCGGGCCCCGACGATATCGCGGTCCGGATGGTCGCCGACGTGGAGGACCTCGCCGGGCGCGCAGCCAGCCTGGTCGAGCGCGTGCTGGTAATGGCGGGGATTGGGTTTGATCCAGCCGATCTCGCTGCTCAGGCTGTAGAAATCGATGTAGCCGGCCAGGCCATGGCGCTCGAACCATGCGCGGCAGGCGGGGCCGGGCCACGGCACGTGCGAGAGGATGCCGATGCGGAAGCCGCGCACCTTGAGCAGGCTCAAGGCGGACGCGGCGTCGCCATAGGGAACGACGGTGTCGGTGAGGGTGGCGGTGCAGCGCGCCAGGCTCAGGCGCAGGCGGTGCGGGTCCGCGCCAAGCGCGTCGGCCGCGCCGACCCAGCGATCGAGCATGGCGGCGAAGTCGAATTCGCGGTGCTCGGGATTGCGTGCCGGGTCGATCGAGGCGCGCCACTGCACCGCCAGCTCCGTCATCGCCGTGTCGACCCAGTCCGCGGGGACCGCGCAGCCGAGCTCGCGCAGGTCGGCGGCGAGGCGGCCGAAGGCGCGCCGCTGGGTGGCCAGGTAGGGCATGCCGTGGTTGGCGGCCAGGGTGTCGCCCCAGTCGAAGGTGATGGTGCGGATCGGCCGGCGGCCTGCAGTTGCGGTGGGCATGCGCGGCAGTCTCAATCGCCGTCCCGCCCTGAAAACGGAAAACGCCTGTTCCCGTCCAGCCGGGGCAGATAGTCGGATCATGTCGGAGGTTGACGCCCAACTGGTGCAGCGCGTGATGGCCGGGGACCGCACGGCCTTCGAGGCCCTGGTGTCGATGCACCTGCTGCGCGCGCGCGCCGTGGCGCGCGGCGTCCTCGGCGACGACGTCGCGGTCGACGACGCCGTGCAGGAGGCCTTCCTGCGCGCCTACGAGCGCCTCGGTCAACTC
>JACDGQ010000407.1 GCA_013821615.1 Planctomycetota bacterium | reverse complement strand
GAGCGATACCGCGCAATCCACTTGTAGGCCGTCTTCCGGCTCACCAGGAATCGTCGCACCAGGCCGGCCACGTTCCCTTCACGCAACCAGGCTGAGATGAATTCGCGTCGTTCGGTCATGGGGCAGGTCTTGATCCAGGGCATGGGCACCTCCAGACCAAGGAGACGCATGTCACCCATGTCCCCGGTTCGGAGTGTTACCTATGTCCCCGGTTCATACCCTGCTGCCAGCTGTCTGCTGCCAGCTGTCTGCTGCCAGCTGCCAGCTGCCAGCCGTCAGCCGTCAGCCCGCCCATCCCCTTGTCCCGCGCGCGCGGCAGCGCGATGATCCGCCTTCCCCCTCCGCCAACCACCCCTGCCGAGCCCGCCATGGAAGCCCCTGAAGTCCCCATCGAGAATTCCCAGGAGCACATCCACCACCACGCCGCGCATTCCCCCGACCGCTTCAACATGGGCGTGGCGCTCACCACCGCGCTGTTCGCGGCGCTCGCGGCGGTCGCCGCGCTGATGGCTGGCGCCCAGGCCAATGAGGCGATGGTCGCGCAGATCGAGAGCGCCGACCGCTGGAGCCAGTACCAGGCCAAGAGCCTGAAGATGAACATCGTCGAGAGCACCGACAGCCTGCTGAAGGCCTTCGACAAGCCGGTGCCGGAAAAGGACACCGGACGCATCGCCGTCTACAAGACCGAGATGGACGGCATCCGCGAGGTCGCCACCGCCTACCACGAAGATTCCGAGGCCTACCTTGCGCGCCACGAGACCATGGCCACTGCGGTGACCCTGTTCCAGGTGGCGATCGCGTTCGGCGCCATCGCGGTGCTGACCAAGATGCGCCTGTTCTGGGGCCTGAGCCTGGTCCTGGGTCTGACCGGCATCGGCTTCTTCGCCAACGGCAGCTCGCACATCGTGGGCGCGGTCCCCAAGGGCGAGACCCTGGAGCGGGGGAACCACAGTCCGGAGGTCCGGAAGTCCGGTAGTCCGGAAGTCCACTAGCGAGGACTGCCAGCACCGATCCCGCTGGCGGCCTCGGACTTCCGGACTTCCGGACCCCGGACTTCCGGACTCTTCGTCCCTTGTATCCCCGCCCGCAGACCCTAGGTTTCTGCCCTTCATTGACTCGGGCGTGCGATCGCGCGAACGCCGTTCCGGGTCTCCAACATCTACCCTCCATCCGGAAGGGCGCGCATGACCACGACCACGACTGTCTCCAAAGAGCGTAAAGCCGAACTCATCAAGGATTTCGGCGGCACCGACAAGAACACCGGCTCGGCCGCTGTCCAGGTCGCGCTGCTCTCCGAGCGCATCAACCACCTGACCGAGCACCTCAAGGGCCACAAGAAGGACCACCACAGCCGGCGCGGCCTGCTGCTGATGGTCGCCAAGCGCTCGAAGCTGCTCAAGTACATCAACAAGACCGACGTCAACTCCTACCGCGCGCTCGCCGACAAGCTCGGCATCCGCCAGAAGCTCTGACCGACCCCGAGCGGGCAGCGTCCTCCGGACGCTGCCCGCTTTTCTTGGCGGACCCGGCAACGCGCCGCGGCCGCCCTCGGCGCACCATCCTCCCTCCCGCCGACCTCCAGACGCTGCCTCTCCATACCGCGGCCGACCAGCTCGACCCCGCTATGGACAGGCGACCTGGATGCGGCTGAACCCCGGAACCATCCGGACGCTCCGGCCAACGCCGGCGCACCAGCTAAGGACCCCATGGATCGCGAAGCCTCCCTCGCTGCCCTCAACATGCAGAAGCACTCCGTCGAGATCGAACTCGGCGGCAAGATCATCACCATCGAGACTGGCTACCTCGCCAAGCAGGCCGCCGGTTCGGTGGTCGTGCGCGCCGGCGAGACCATGGTGCTGTCGACCGCCTGCGACGGCGATCCGCGCCCCGGCCTCGACTTCTTCCCGCTGACCGTCGACTACCGCGAGAAGCACTACGCTGCGGGCCGCATCCCCGGCAACTTCTTCCGCCGCGAGGCCCGCCCCGGCGACCACGAGACCCTGATCTCGCGCCTCACCGACCGCCCGCTGCGCCCGCTCTTCCCCAACGGCTACAAGCGCGATACCTCGTGCCAGTCGATGGTCATCAGCTTCGACCAGGAGAACGAAGCCGACATCCTCTCGATGATCGGCCTGTCCTGCGCACTGACCATCTCGCCGATCCCCTTCAACGGTCCGATCGGCGCGGTGCGCATCGGCCTGATCGACGACCAGTTCATCATCAACCCGCTCGCCAGCCAGCGCCCCCTGAGCAGCCTCGACCTGGTCGTCGCCGGCACCAAGGACGCGATCACCATGGTCGAGTGCGGCGCCCTCGAGATCGTCGAGGCCAGGCTGGTCGAGGCCCTCGAGCTCGCCCACCGCCAGATCAAGCTGATCGTCGCCGCCATCGAGCAGCTGCGCGCCAAGGTCGGCAAGCCCAAGATGGCCTTCCAGGAGCCCGAGCAGAGCCCGTGGGTCGCGACCATCCTCAAGGAGTCGCGCGAGGACATCGCCAAGGCTCTGCTGATCGCCAACAAGGCGCAGCGCTCGTCCAGCGTCAAGGCCTGCCGCGACGCCATCATCACCCGCCTGTCCGCCGGCGAGGCCGACGTCGCCGTACAGGTCAAGGCCGCCTTCGGCGACGCCAAGGACGTGGTCTTCCGCGACCTCATCCTCGACGGCAAGCGCGTCGACGGCCGCGACCTGACCACGGTGCGCCCGATCGTGCTCGACCTCGACGTGCTGCCGCGCGCCCACGGCTCGGCGATCTTCACCCGCGGCGAGACCCAGGGCCTGCTGGTCTGCACGCTCGGCACCGCCGAGGACGAGCAGATGGTCGACTCGCTGAAGCCCAAGTACAACGAGCGCTTCCTGCTCCACTACAACTTCCCCGGCTTCTCGGTCGGCGAGGTCGAGAAGCGCGGCTCGCCCGGCCGCCGCGAGATCGGCCACGGCGCCCTGGCGCGCCGCGCCCTGCTCGCCGTGCTGCCCAAGCAGGAGGCCTTCCCCTACGCCATCCGCCTGGTCAGCGAGATCACCGAGTCGAACGGCTCGTCCTCGATGGCCACGGTGTGCGGCGGTTCGATGGCGATGATGGCCGCCGGCGTGCCGATCACCGCGCCGGTCGCGGGCATCGCCATGGGCCTGGTCAAAGAGGGCGAGCGCTTCGCCATCCTCACCGACATCCTCGGCGACGAGGACCACTACGGCGACATGGACTTCAAGGTCTGCGGCACCGAGAAGGGCGTCACCGCCCTGCAGATGGACATCAAGATCGCCGGCATCAGCACCGCGCTGATGGCCAAGGCCCTGGCGCAGGCGCGCGAAGGCCGCCTGCACATCCTCGCCAAGATGGCCACCGCGATCCAGACCCCGCGCGGCCAGCTGTCGCAGTACGCCCCGCAGATCGTCCAGGTGCAGATCGACCCCGAGCTGATCGGCAAGATCATCGGCAAGGGCGGCGAGACCATCCGCCGCATCCAGGAGGAGACCGGCGCCAAGATCAACGTCGACGACGACGGCATCATCACCATCGCCTCGCCCGACCTGATCTCGATCGAGAAGGCCAAGACCTGGATCAGCGACCTGACCGAACTCCCCGAGGTCGGCCGCATCTACAGCGGCACGGTCGCCGCCGTGAAGGACTTCGGCGCGTTCGTCGAGTTCATCCCCGGCACCGAGGGCCTGGTCCACGTCAGCGAGTGGGACCATCAGCGCATCGACAACATGGAATCGGTGGCCAAGGCCGGCGACAAGCTGCAGGTCAAGCTCATCGAGGTCGACCAGCGCACCGGCAAGTTCCGCCTCAGCCGCAAGGCGCTGATCGAGGAGAGCGCCGAGAGCAAGGCGCGCCGCGCCGAGCGCGCCGCCCAGGGTGGCGACGACCAGGGTGGCGACCGCGGTCCGCGCCGCGACGACCGCGGCCCGCGCCGCGACGGCCCGCCGCAGCGCCGCGAAGGCTTCGGGCGCTG
>JACDGQ010000010.1 GCA_013821615.1 Planctomycetota bacterium | reverse complement strand
CAGATCGAGTACGACTGGTCGCAGGGCCACCTCACGTTCGACGCTCCGGGCGTGATCGGCTACACCGGCTTCTATGGCCAACGCAAAGGGCCCGTGACTTTCGCCAGCGGAGCGAGCTTCTCAAAAGTCACGGTGGTCAACCCGCCCGGCATCGCTTATCCGGTCACGCCCGAGGAAGGCTATGTCGCCATCATGGTGGCCAGCCAGGACGGCAAGCCGCTTGCGCAGACCAAGCGCGCCCTGGTCTCGGCGGTCAGCACCAGCTTCAACAGCGGCTACCAACTGGATCTGACCAAGAGCACTCAGGGTAACCACGACAACGGCCCCAAGAATGTCCCGCCTCTGGAATGGTTCGGCGCTTACGCCACCAATTCCGGCACGTCGCCGGTGCTGGTGGCTCGCGTCGGCGTGACCATCACCTGCAAGGATATTGATGGCATGGCTTTCACCCTGCGCGACTGGAAGATGAAGGACATTGGCCAGGGTCTGATCAAGAACGGCGTACTCACGGTGCCGGCAGTCGAACCGATCTTCATCATTGAATTGCGACGCTGATGCGAACGCGGTCCAGTCGGACCGTCTTTCCCATCGTGCGCTTCACCTGACATCAGGGAGTTAGACATGCCTGCATTTCTTCGCTCAATCATCACTCTGACAACCTACGCTCTGTTGATCGCGACGTCGCTCGCACCACTTGCAGCCGGCGAGGAATACAAACTTCCGGCCACCTGGGTCGGCACCAAGGACGGCTCAACTGAGGGAAATCCGGCGCTGGTCGATGGCGCGCCACGTTGGCGCCTGGATGCGGTGGTCCATCCTGGGCAGCAGGCCGACCAAGGGCAGCACCCAGATCCGCTCGAGCCCTTCCACTACATGCCGCTCTCCTGGGCGAAGGACCGTTGGAAGTTCAATCTGCCGCAATACCAGTCGGTCGAGTTCAAGGATGGTGGCGTCGTCATCGGAGCCTATGGCTGCGGTGTCGGGGAGTTCTGCAAGAACTACGCGCTGGTGTTCCTCGTCCCCAAAGACGGCAACTATGCGCTGACTGCCACCGTCGACGTGATGAAATGGGAGGGGAATCCCTCCTACAACGTGATCCTGCTCCAGCGTGAAACCCGTTCCGGCATGTTGCGCTTTCTCAAGCTCAAGGAACAGAGATTGGAGATCAAAAAAGGCAACGACGTGAAGATCGATGGTCTCGCCCTGCGCAAAGACTCGGAGCTGGTCATCCTGCCTGAGCTGGGCGGCTACTACTGCGGCGCCGCCGCGACCTTCAAGGACCTGCGCCTAACGCGGGAGGACCTCCCCGGTGGCATCCAGCCCGGGAAATCGCGGGAGCCGGCAAGTCGCGCGAGGGAGCCAATCGCCAAGGGGAATCCCACCGGCATCAACTTTCCGCTCTGCGTCCTGCCGGTCGACGCCGCGAAGGACGGCGAGCAGCTTCGACCCGGCTTGCATGCGGCGCACGCCTGCATGGGCGTCATCGACGTCACCAAGCCGCCGTATAATGCCGATAATACCGGCAAGACCGATGTCAGCGACATCCTCACCCGTGCCCTGCGCGAGAATAACAATTCGGGCTGGGGTAATAAGATCGTCTACCTGCCGGATGGCATCTATCTGGTTGAGAAAACGGTCGGCCAGAAGGAAGGCGGCGGCAACGTCGGTCCTTGCCTGCAGGGCCAGAGCCGCAAGGGCACCATCATCCGTCTGAAGGACGGCACCTGGCCGAGCGACGACGGCAAAAAGAAATATGTGCTCAAGACTGGCGACGGCGTGGCGCAGAACTTCAATCGCATCCTACGCAACCTCACCGTAAGCATCGGCAAGAACAACGACGGCGCCTGCGGCCTATTCTTCTATGGCAACAACCAGGCCAGCATGGCGGACATCGATGTGATCTCCGAAGATGGTAAGGGCCAAGTTGGTCTCGACCTCTGCGGCGGCGAGCAGGGACCGTGCCTGGTGCGCAACACCTTGGTCAAGGGCTTCAAGATCGGTGCGCGCAGCGATGCTCTTAACGCCGTCACCTTTCACAACCTCAGCTTGGAAGGACAGCGCGAGGTCGGCTTCCAGAACCTGCGCCATGAGCAGTGGATTTGCGGCCTGACCAGCATCAACAAGGTCCCGGCCGTCGTGATGGACGAGGGCGCCCTCGTGCTGATCAACGCCAAGCTCTCGGGCGGCGAAGCCGGAGTGCCGGCGATCCGGCACAAGCGCGGCATGCTCTTTGTGCGCAGCGTGACTGCCACCGGCTACGGCAAGGTGATCGAATCGACCGACAAAGAGGCGGAGCCATTGCCGACCGGCCTGAGCATCGATGAGTACAGCTCGGGCAAGGGGGCCTCGCTCTTCGGCCCGCCTAAACGTTCGCTCAACCTGCCGATGAAGGAACCGGCAGAGCCGGCTTGGGAGCAGGACATGGGCAAGTGGGCAAGTGTGGAGTGGTACAAGCGCGACGGCCTGAGCGACGCCGAGGCCCTGCAGGCCGCGATCGACGACAAACGCAACACCACGATTTGCATTCCGAGGGACGTGCGTCTGACCGGGGCCGAGACCGTCCAATTGCGCGGCGGCATCACACGTCTGATCGGCACCGGCGGATCGATCGTCGGCCAGGGCTCGCTGGTGGTGGCCGATGGCGGTCCCGCGGTGGTCAAGATCGAGCGTCTCGCCCTACCGTTGAACACCATCGATCGCACCGGTCGGACGGTCGTGGTCGAGTCGGTGACCGGTAGTTACATCCGCCACGAAGGCAGCGGCGAGCTCTACGTGTCCGACACCTGCCTCAACATCGAAGTGAACAATCCCAAGGCCCATCTCTGGGTCTGGCACTTCAATTCGGAAGCGAAGGAAGGGATCACGGTGAAAGGCGGCACCGCGTGGGTGTTCGGTTGGAAGACCGAGGGCACCGAGGGTCGCCGCATCCTGGCCACCGGCGGAAGCCTGGAAATCCTCGGCTTCCTGGACTACACCGGCGGCACGGACAAGTCGCCGTGGCCGCTGATCGACATCAACAATACCGAGTTCTCCATCGTTTCGCTGGCCCAGTTCACCTTCGGCAACTGGGATCGGGAGCTCTACCATCGTCTGGTGAAGGAGACCCGTGATGGCGCGAGCAAGGAACACGCCGGCACCTGGATGGCGCTTTACACCAGTTGGGGCAACAAGGGCGCACACGACACCAAGGAGACTGGAGCGCCGGCACTAAAGCCGTGAATGGAAGCTTTATCTCGGCTTGTGAAATTATTCTGTGATCCCGCTGACAGGACGAAAATCGTGCGCTCAAGCCTTGGCTTCGCCTCATCTATTGATGAAATTGGCTCTGTTCCGAGTTCAGTTGGCAGTTGACGTGGATGGATGCGACGAGTTTAGGCGACGCGGAGTAGCCAGCGGGCGATGAACATCGCCGGCAGGTAGGTGACCAGATAGAACAGAATCCAGCCCATGTCCCAGTGCCAGCCGAGCGCGCGCAGCGGTTGCAGGAACGTAGGCGGCGCTGCGGACGCGGTGGTCTGGGCGGGATCGCTCGTGACTACCAGCACCTCGTGGATCGGTCCGCTCGCGGGACGAATGAGCTGATGCCAGCCCTGGAACTTTCCGTCGGGAATGAACGTCAGCGGTTCGCCGGGAACGGTATCGCCGAGCGCGAGCGTCACCTCGACGGACTCTCCAGCGCAGGACAGGCGCAGGTGATGATGCCCAGGCACGGCGGGGGTGGTAAGCCGCCAGACCAGTAGCTGTGCGTTGATTGGTCCGGCAAGGTACGCATCCAGATCGGCCAGCGTCGCGGCACGTGCGCTGGCGGCCGCCGCGCGCACGTCCCACGCCACGTCGGTTGCGGGTGGATCGCTGTGTGCCCAGCGTTGACGCAACTGCACGAGCGTCGCGCGGATGGGCGGAACGGACTGGGTCGCCGGCGTCTGTTCATCGAGGCGGAGGCCAGCGTCCGCATCCACCACGCTGAGCGTGATAGGTACGGCGGCGTCACCATCGACCAGCATGCGCAGCGTGGCTTCAACACCAGGGCGATCGTTGGGATGGTCGCAGCGATCCATCAACCAACACACCGACATGATCATCGGACCGAGCAGCACCGCGAGCGGCACGAACGACGCCCCCATGATCCGCCACTGCACCGGCGATGCGGCGCTGAGCAGGGCGGCGCGGCGTGGGCTGTCCTTCGGCAGTGTGATGGCTTCTTTGCGCAGACGCGCGGCACGATCCTTCGCCACTAACAGGCGAGCGTTGTCGGTGGTCACGCGCTGCACCACCATCACCAGTACGGCCATGATGACCGATACGGTCGCGACTACCCCAGGCATACCGATGGCCAGTACCAGCGGCCACAAGACAGCATCGAAAGCGCGGATGATCGGCGCGTACAGATGGTCGGGTGGGAGCAGGAAGATCGCGGCGAAAATGCCCGCCCACATCACCAACAGCAGATTGCGCCAACGGCCGCTAACGCGTTCGCGGCGGCTTACCGGTGGCGGTTGCTGCGTACGAGTCAGGTGAGCAGTAGTGATGTCGATAGCAGCAGCCGGCGCGACCAGGTCGGCGCCGCGGCGGATTGCGCCGTCGTTGCCATCGACCATCAGCAGTTCTCCCTCACGCAGCAGCGTGGTCGCATCGGCCATCACCACCGCCGAAATGCCGAGTTCGCGCGCCACTACCGCGCCATGCGACAACGCGCCACCACGTTCCAGCACCAGGCCCGCCGCGTTGATGAACAACGGCGTCCATGAGGGATCGGTGCTCGGGCAGACCAAGATGTAACCGCTGCCGAGTTCGCCGGCGCTTTCCGGCGTCAGCACGATGCGCGCCGGCCCACGGCAGTGGCCGGAGGAAATCACGAACGCGGGCAGGTGGTCACCTCCGGCGTGGTTCGGTGGCGGCGCCTGGCCAAGCATCGGCAAGTCGTCGACCGTGATGAGTGCCGGCAGATGCAGCTTGGCATCGACTGCGCGCTGCGCCCGCCGTTGTTCGATGAGTGCGCGCGGTGCATAGCCGGTCGCGAGCGCCTGCGAAAATTCCTCGGCCGTGAGCAGAAAAATACCGTCGCCGACGTTGAGCCGGCGTCCGGCTTCGAGCGCCACCGTACGCAGCAGCTCATAGCCCAGCATCAGCCAGTGTTTGCCGTCCTCGCGCCAGCGCAGGTAGCGGTGGACCTGGGAGAGCAAGATGTCGAGTTCGCGCTGATCACGGGGCGACAAGCGCAGTCGCAGTTCGGACGCGGCGCGCTTTGCGGCGGCGACGTGCTCACCGTGCAAGGTCAACGGATCGGCTCCGCCGGTCAGGTGTGCGCCGAGCGCCAAGGCTTGCTCTGGCCGCTCGTGCCAGCGCGGCGTCGCGAGATCGAATTCGCCAGGCGCACGGTGCCCGTGATCCTTCAACCATGCCTCCATGCTCAGGCATCCGGCAGCGACTTCGCGCAACTGCGCGGTGGCGCGCACGGTGCAGTTGGCCTCGCCACCCGCACTGAGCAGTTCGGCCAGCGCAACGGGATCCTGGTCCCAGCAGTGCTGGTCGGTGAATGCGCGCAGGCGCGCTATCAGCGTAGCGGTGATCACCGATGGCATCAGCGAGCGTGGTGCGAAGACGTCGAGCACCTCATGCGCGCGGCGTTGCCAGCATTCCAGCAGCGCGGCGTGGTCGAGCGTCGGCAGAGCCACTGCTCGTTCACTGGCAATCCAGGCGGTGAATGCCGGGATGGTCTGCTCGCTTAGACGATGGTCCTCATCGAGTGCCAGGGTCGAGATGCGCGCATCGACCGCGGCCTGCAGCTTGGCCGCCGCCAAGCGTTCGCCCATGCCACCATGCGCAATGGTGGGTGGATCCTGCGCCGCATCGGGATTGACGCGCAGCAGCTTCTGATCGTAGGTGAAGGGATAACCGGCACCGAACAGCCCTGGACCGACTGCGAGATCGAGGTGGATGCGTCCGGCGATGAGCGTGAGGAAGCCGTCGCTGCACACTGTCGGCGCCGGCGTGAAACCGATCTCACGATACAGCGCGCCAAACCCACCGTCGCCCGACATGAAGCGACCCATCAACGACCACGTCAGCGGCGTCGGCTGCGGCAGGGTCTCGGAAAGATTGTGGCGGACCCATGGTCCACGTCCGTCTGCGAGCGCCGCTGACAAGCGCGCGCGTTCCTCCGCGCAACGTTGCTGCACGGCGGCGATCGCGCCCATGGTGGTGATGGCGCGGCTTTGCAGCACGAACAACTGCCCCGCGTGAATAGCCCATTCAAGATCTTGTGGCGAACCGAAATGACGTTCGACCTGTTCGCCAAGGCGACGGAGCGCGTCGACCTGCTGTGCATCCAGACACGGTGCGCGCCGGCGATCAGCGGTTACCGCATTTTCGCTGTGGGCACCCGCGGCTATCCAGATCGCCTTGTCGGCGATCACCGCGTGGCGCACCACGCCGTTCGTGCGCTCGACCACCAGCGTGTCGGGTTGGACTTTGCCCGAGACCACGGCTTCGCCCAGGCCCCACGACGCTTCGATCAGCAACTCATCGGCTTTGCCACTGCGCGGATTGACGGTGAACAGCACGCCGGCGACATCGGCTGGAACCAAGCGTTGCACCACCACCGCCATCGCGACCTCGCTCAGCGTAATATTCTTACTGGCGAGGTAACTGCGGGTGCGTGGCGTGTCGATGCTGCGCCAACAGTGCGCCACCGCCGCAATGACGGCGTCTTCGCCCTGGATGTCGAGCAACGTTTCGTACTGTCCCGCCATCGATGCGTCGGCCATATCCTCGGCCGTCGCAGACGAGCGCACCGCTACGGTGGGGGAACCCATCGTGCGGTAGTGGTCGGCTATTTGTGCGGCGAGTTCTGTCGGCACGATGGTCGGCAGATGAGCATCCGCCGAGATGGCGGCGATGAACGCGCGGGTGGTGATGACGAAGCCATCGGGCACCGCAAAGCCCGCGTTCAGCAGGCGCGCCAGATTGACTGCTTTGCCGCCGACCAGGCGGGCATCGTGAGCGTCACGCAGCCGCAGGATCACGGCGCAGTTCCAACAAAGCAGCGCAGACCACCGGTTTCGCTGCCGACGAACAGCCGTCCATCGAGCACCAACGGTGACGAGGTGCACAGCCCCATCTCTCCGGGCTTGCCCTTGGCATTGAGGTAGATGCGCTCCAGCGGCTTGCCGTTGGTAGCATCCAACACAACCAAGTAGCCGTCATTCGACACGGCATATACCAGCGTTCCGGTGAAGGCCACACCGGCGAGCACCGGAGCTTTCTTGTTGATGCTCGCCTGCCACAACACCTTGCCCTGGGCCGCGAGATCGATGGCGATGACCTCGCCACTGCGCACCGGAACGATCGCTACCGTTCCCACCACCGCGATCGGGCCGAGCACCGCATCGGGCACGGTGGTCTGCCAACGCACCGCGCCGGTGGTTTTATCCAAAGCGATGACGCGACCTTCGGGATCAGCAGCGGCAAAGACGAAATCGCCTTTGCCGCAGCCCATTAGCAGCAGCTCACCAGCCAGCGTCACTGCGCCACTGGCGGGAAATGGCGTCGGCGTCCGCCACAGCTCGCGAGTTTGTCCAGCGGTTTTCAATTCGGCGTCGCTCTGCGTGCGCAGCGCCACCACCGCAGATCCATTCATGCTGCTGCCAACGTAACAGATGCCGTCCAGCAGCAGCGGCGATCCTTCCGGATCGTTGACCGGCGCGCGAAATATTTCTTTGCCGTCGGAGATGCGAATGCCGAGGACGAACCCTGGGTTGCCACGTCCCAGCACGTCGCCCGCTGGCTTGTGCTGGTCGCCCTGTTCCACCGCGCCGGCGCCGATCACTACTAGATCGCCTTCGATGCACGGGCTGCTTTCGAGGTGAAGCGGCGTGGGAATCAACCAGCGCACGGTTCCGGTGTTGGCATCCAGACACACCAGTTCACTGTCGTAGTCGGTGTGCAGGCCCTGGCCGATCACCAAGTATTTGCCGTCGGCGGTGAGCGCCGGAGAGGAGAAGAAGCCTTTGAACTCCGCCTTGCTGGTAGCGTTTTTGAATTCGCACACCCAACGCGGCTTGCCGCTTGCAGCATCGAGCCGGAAGACCGTGCCGTAGCTGCGAGGAGGATCGAGGTAACACGAGGCACCGAATACCGCTTCGCCAGCTACCAGCGGAGAGCTGAGGTACAAAGAGTTCAGTTCATCCTGGGCATAGAACGTCCAACTGGGCGCCAGTCCGCGTGGTGCGGCGCCCCCCAGGTGGCCGGAGCGGCGGGCATCGCCGCGGAAGAACCGCGCCGCCGGTGGCGCGGAATGCGCTGCTGACGTAGTTGTGGTTGCCGGCTGAAGGCTGAGCGCCGGTGCCGGCACAACCGGAAGGATTGTGGACGAGGTCACGCCAGCGCGCTCCTTGGCAGCGGCGTCCTCAGCGATCAACGCGAGGGCCACTTTTGCCCAGTCGGTGCGCTGCCCACCGCTCGTCACGGTCGTTGGTTGCGTCCGCGAACTGGTCGGCGGCGCCGCCGGTGCGCTCAACATCCAACCGACCGCCCACCAACTGCCCAGACCCAGGGCAATCAGCAATGCGGGGATCCACGGCTTCTGACGGAACACGCGCAGCAATTCGCGCGGCTTGAGCAGCAAGCCGACGGTGCTGGTGACTGCCAACATGATCAGCGGGAATAGCGCAGTGCCGGCCTGGGCGACAACCGGCACCACCGCGAAGTGGGCGTGCTGCAGGTCGAGCAGGGCGGAGACGGGAATCAGCGGCATGCGGTCTCCGGAGCGGTCACCAACCGAAATGGCAGCGCGAGCGGCGTGTGGCCAAGCCACATGGAAAGGCCACTGAAGACGCTGGCGTACTTGTCACAACGGCTTGAAAATAGCCCTGTGACTTCGGAGTTACAACAAGGAGTTCTCGTAGCTTTATTCGGCCGATCGATCAATGCCGGAAATTATCCTCGACAAGTGGCCGTGATGGACACCGTTGCTGGGGATGTTGCCGGTGGTCGCTTGTCAGGCGCCGGTGATGGACCACCAGGACCGGCGTCAACGGCGACAGGTCTTGTGTAATCAGTCGATGTGACTGCGTCGGAGCGCCAACATGCCAGCGAAGAAACCCTTCATCACCCAATACGATCTCGCGACGCGGCTAGGCGTCGGGCAGAAGACCGTCTCGCGTGCACTGGCGGGCGAACCGCGAGTCGGGGCCGAGCTGCGCGCGCGCATCCTTGAGGCAGCAAAAAAGTTCGGCTACCGTCCCAACCAAAGCGCGCGCAGTGTCAAGAGCCGGCGCTTCGACCGCGTGTTGTTCCTGCAACTGGTTGAAGTTGCCGATAGTCACATTGATTCCGGCATCACCGACGGCATCTCCGACGGCTTGGCGGAGATCGGCCGCTCCTTGGTGATCGAACGTTTGGTGGTACCGGATTTCCTCGCCGGTGGGCCGGCTCCCCGTGGTTTGCAGGAGATGATGGTCGATGGCGTGCTGGTGCACGGCAACCTTGACCCGTCAGCGCAGATCGAAGTGATGCTGGCGTCCAGCGGCCTGCCGGTGGTGTGGGTGAACCGCGTGCTCGATCACGATGCCGCCTATCCCGACGATCACGGCGGTGGGCGTCTGATGGTCGAACGACTGGTGGGCGTCGGGCATCGACGCATCGCCTGGTTCGATGGGATGCTCGGTTTCTATCCGGCAGTGGAACTGCACTACAGCCGCATCCAACGGCATGCGGGCTACTTGGCCGCGATGTCCGCTGCCGGACTCGCGCCGCAGACGCTGTCGCCACTCAAGGATCCTGGGCAGGATGGACAGTTCGAGTGGCTGCTATCGCACCTGCGAAATCTTCCTGAACGAAAGCGCCCAACCGCAATCGCGTGTTATGGCAGCTACGAGGCGCTGACCGTGCTGCACGCGGCCGGACGCTTGAATCTGAGTATCCCAGATGACCTGTCACTGATCCTGGCCCACCACGAAAGCCTGGTCGCCGGCATCCGCCTTGAGGTCGCGCAGGTACCCTCCGAAGCGATGGGCCGCGCGGCGGCAGCACTCCTTGGCCGGCGTCTGGCCAACACTCGGCGAACCCAGAGCGTGATCGTTCCCTACCGCGTCCTCTCCGGCTCCAGCGTGCAGTCGCCAACGACCTGATACCAATCATCCATTATTCACAACGCTGTGATCCATGGGAACCCCGTGATGGATTGGGTTCGCTTGTGGTCGTGATGGAGTTCACGCAGTGCAATGCAGAGGGTGTCCCTGACAGCAGTGAGTGAGAGGAAGCAGCGGCTGGTAAAGTGTTTCTCTCGGAGGTCATCCCACAGACTTTCGACTCGGTTGAGTTGTGGGCTGCGTCCGGCTGCACGCTGGCCGCCACCGCCGTCGCCATCACCCCATGCAACGTACTGCGCGCACTCTTTACCCAGTACGGCGTCGGCATCTGCGAAATCCGCGACGGCAAACTCGCGATCATGCCATTCACCGGGGTTTAATGACCCTGATGAGGTTCTGCCGGCGGTCGCGTGGCGATGATGGCGATGGGGTTCTTCGCCTCTGCCTCGATGGGCCAGCGTGTCTCGATCCCGTCCGACCAGCGCACCGTCAGGACCTGGCGGCCAGCTTCGCGCAGGGCGAAGCCGACGCGGTCGGGGCCGCAGCTGCCACTGGCGTTGGCGCTGCCGATCTGCTGTAGGCCGAGGAGGCGGCCGTCCTCGGCGCGCAGGCTGAGCACGGCGCCAATCACTCCGCGCGGGCCCTTCACCTCGACGCTCAGCATGCGGATCCCGGCGAGCGTGCGCTGCTGGGCGCTGGGGTTCTTCTCGGGCAGGTCGCGCTGGGCCAGGCTGGCGTTGGGCATCAGCGTCACGCGACCGTCCGGAGCGCCCAGCAGCAGATCGGGGGCGCCATCACCATCCACATCCCCCGCCGCCAAGCCCCAGGCCCCGGCGCGATGCGCCTGGCCAGGGAAGGCGCCAGGCGCATAGCGGTCGCTGACCAGAAAGCTGCCATTGCCGCGGTTCATGTAAGGCATGTTGGCGCCGCCGCTGCGACTGCCGACGTAGAGATCTATGGTGCCGTCGCAATCGAAGTCAGCCGCCACCACCGGCAGCTGATGGTCGCCGGCAATCTGCAGCTCGTTACCGTACAGGCTCTGGTCGATGGCCTTGCCCTCCTCGCAGGACACCAGGCAGATGGCGTTATCGCGGGTGATCACCAGGGTCTGGCGGTCGGGCCGCCAGACGGGCGCAAAACAAGCGGCACCGCTCGTAGGCCCTCCGTCAGGCGCCGCAAAATCATAGCCCAGGGGCAGGACGGAGAAGCCCGCCGTCGCGCTGTTGAGCAGCAGCCGACCGCCATCCGCGGAAAAGTAGAGATCGCTGCGCCCATCGCCGTTCCAGTCGCCGCAGGCCAGCCAGCCGCTGCCTCCAGGGCTGGCGTCGGGGCGCCGCAGCCCGGCAACCTCGCTGCCATTTTTGAAAACACCTCCGCCCGGCCCTGGATTGAGCCAGAGCTCGACTCCACCGCGTTCACGGGCGATCGCCACGTCGGGCCAGCCATCGCCATTCGCGTCGATGAAGCAGGAGCAGATCACCCGCCCCGATCCCGGCATGGCGGCGGGCAGCGCAGCGCTCCGCTGATAGCGGCCATCGGCACCCCGCAGCCAGAGCGCGTCATCGAGTAGTAGGTCGTCGCGGCCATCGGCATTGGCATCCGCCGCCGCTACGCTGCGGCTGCGACAGCCGGAAAATCCGAGCCGCTCTTCGGCGGGCGCGAAGGTGCCATCCGCAGCCTGGAGCCAAGCGCGGTCGCCGGCCTCGCTGCAGGCGTAGGCATCTAGGCGGCCGTCGCCGTCGAGGTCACGCAGGGCCACGCCGCGCGCCGGACCGTCGAGGCGACCAAGCAGACGGTCGGCGCCGAAAGCGATGAAGGGTCTGGCGGGGAACCAGTCGCGACCGGCGGCGCGCTCCTGCATCAGCTCGCCTAGGCGGGCGGCGCTGCCGTTGAAGACCCCGAACAGCTCGCGCTCGAGGTCCATGCTCCAGGTCCAGCGAGCGGGATCGGCGGGATCCATCACTGCCTCCTGCCAGCGACCACCGTCGCCGCCATCGAGGTAGAAGATGAGGTCATTAGGCCGGCGGGACTTGCCCAGCAGCGCCACCATCGGCTTGCCCCGGCCCATCAGCATGAAGAAGACCTTCTCCAACTGCTCGCCGGCCAGGGCCAGGTGGACCGAGCGCGGAGCGAAATCTCCTTTCACCACCTGCTCGAGCGCCAGCTCCGCCGTGTGCGCCACTTTGTCGACGCTGGCGATGCGCAGCAGCAGTACCACCCGGTGGCGTTCGTAGAGGTTCCCCGGCTGCAGGGTGGGGTCTACCAGCGCAAACTCCTGCATCAGCAGCGGAGCGAACAGGGCTTCCTGGGCCGGTGCTGCGCTGATGGTGAGCAGCGCGAACAGGAGGGAGAAGAAATGGCGCATGGATGGTCCCTGGTGGGGAGTACAGTCGGAAGGCGTCGCCCACGTGCGTGGATCCCGCATCAGTAATCGCCTCCCGCGTTGGCGAAGGCGAAGGTGGACTGGCCGTCCCACTTACGGATCAACTCGTCCAGCGGGCCGGCGCAGTCCGGGCCCCAGGTGACGTGCTTCCACTGCTTCACTTGGGTGGGATCCGCCAGCACCAGACCGCCCTTGGCAAGGTGGTTGATGAGCAAACCGTCGATCTTCAGAGTGCCCACGAGGAGGAGGTCGATCAGCGGCGGCTCCTCCTTGAGCTTGGCGTAGTTCTCGGTGGCGTTGATGGACTTCACCATCTCCTTCTCAATGATCGGTCGGCCGTTCCAGTCGATGATTAGGCGGGCCTTGGCCGGATCGGCGCTGTGCACCTCCAACGTGCCCTCGGGGGTGACGATGAAGCTGACGTCATCGGAGCGCTCGGCTCGACCATCGAGCGCCTTTTCGTTATCTTTGGACATGAAGCGGCGCTTACCCTTCCAGCTCAGGCCCAGGAAGCAGTCGCGGACCAGCGGCCGATCCACCGTGCCGGCGAGGAAGCGACCCTTCACCGTGAGGTCGACGTTGCCGTGCTGGTTGCCCAACTTGCTGAAGGCGGCGCCGGAGTGCAGCTCAAGGGTGGCGCCCGGCGAGACACCGAGAGTGCCCCGGGCAGCAGCGATCAGGGCGCTGTCTTCCGAGATGATGACCGTGCCGGATTTGAAGTGGAAGCTGTCGGCGCAGCCCATGCGGCCGATGACCTCAAGCGAGGCGTTGGGGGCCTTGACGAAATAGACGTGGTCGCTGGAGGCCTCGGGGTCGTTCATGCCGTAGCGGAACAGCGTGCCCGGAATGAGGGAGCTGGCCTGCAGGGGATGGGCGAGCTGGTTGCGTTCGCCTTCGGGGTAGATGGACAGCGGCGGGCCGCCTGCAACGGGCTGCTGATGGGGCTGTTGGGGAACGGGGTTGTCGTTGCGGAAGAAGGAGTCTTTGTCGCCGCTGTATTGGTACTGCTGGTTCAGCTCACCGCCCTTCTTCACCCAGGTGTTGCCGGTGCTGCAATGCATCCAGACCACGGTGACGCCGTCCCCCACCGTAATATGGCGGATGGATGGCGCGGGCCTCTTTCCCTCCTGAGTGACGTAGTATCGCCCTTTTGGTCCTCCTGGCGGCATGGCTGGAAGGACCAGGGCGCAGTCGCCGTCGATTGGCTTGGTGGCGGGTTTGCCATCTTCCAGCCAGAAGGAGGGAGTACTGAAGGGTTTGTCATCGTTGAGAGCAGACACCCCCGGCTTGGCCCAGGTCAGCACCCGGGTCGCTGGCCAGACCTGTCGCATATGGGGCCGCTTGCCAACATCAGCCGGCCAGAGTGAGCGATCGTCATAGTGGGGCTCGTTGGCCGTGGCTGGTTCGGCCGCACCCAGGGGCAGGGCGAGGACGAGCAGCATGGGGAGGAGGAGGGTGCGCATAGGATCTCCGAGTTCTGGGCTAGGTATCTCTACAGAAGAATCACCGGGGCGTTCCCAAAGTGACCTACATTTCGGCTCCGCAACCGTTGCTGAGGAGCACGATGTCCGAGTTACAACGTCCTGAAAAGAGCTTTGTGACTTCGCAGTCACAATCTGGACGCCTCGTACAGAACCAGGCAGAAAAGTGGTCCAGCTTATCAACGAACCTGGTGCCAATCTGCGGTAACGGCTTCCCGTCTGGGCCGAGGGGCTTGGTCAGCACGGGACCTCCTTGCCCGCGATTATATCGCTTCGGAATTCGCTCCTCTAGTACTCATGGCTGAACGCACACAAACCTCACGCCCAAAATGGAACTCTTCGTACCCGTTTACCGGTAACCGAAAAACACCATGTATCCCCTTGGTTTCGTCCGTGTTGCCACTCGATCCGGGTGAGTAAACGTTCCATGATCGTCATCTTCCATCGCCTTGCTACTGCATGTCGGCTGCCGCGACGGTTGGAATTTCAATACTTCACCAGTGGGTGGGCTCGCTGCGCAGGCGCTGGATCCAGAGGATGGTCCCGCCCATGTTCTTGGCGTGGTTCTGCGAGCGGTACTCGCAGACGCCCTCGGTGCTCGAGGCATTGAGCGGCCAGATGCAGTAGTGGTCGAAGTCGCGGCCGCGCGAGTGCATCATGTAATGGTAGTCCATCGCCATGCAGGCACCGCTCCACTCGACACGGTAGAAGAGCCGGCACTCGTTGGCCTCGAGGTTGTGGAAGAGCTCGTAGTCGTTGCCGAACTGCGCCTTGTCGGCGGCGGTCATGGACGTCGGCAGGCCCGAACTCGTCCAGTCCTGGAGCCGGAAGCCCAGGGTGCCGCCCCCGCCGCAGGCCACCACGAAGGTCGCGGGGCCATCGCGGAACAGGCGGAACCACGACATGCCGGTCGAGTTGCCGCGCGGTCGCCGATCGCCCTGCAGGTAGGCGGCCCAGTTGCTGCGCGTGGTGCCGTCTGGCTCGTTGACGGTCAGGGTGGCATTGACGGAGGTGCCGAAGTTGCTCGCCAGCCAGCCGTTGGGCACCACCGGCTGGGGATCGGGGTTGGTCAGGTAGGGCATGCCGAAGCGCGCGTCGCCTTCGCTGACGGGGTTCGGCGAGCTGGTGGTCGGGATCGGATTGTAGGCCACGGTCAACTGCACGGCGCACGGCGGGCGCTGCAGCACGTGCATCGGGAAGCGGCGGGCACTGCCGATCGGGAAGCGGGAGTCGTCATCGCGGTTGTCGCCGTAGAACTTCGGACCCAGCTTGCCGTCGCGCACGTCGATCCAGCCGAAGGTCTCGAGGTGCTCGACGGGCGCGCCGCCGACCGGGTTGGGTTCCCAGCCGATGCGCGATGACTCCTGCAGCCAGTTGCAGGCGGCCAGCAGCATGATGCGCGCCTGGGCCTCGCGCATCACGCTGGCCATCTCCTCGGCGTCGCTGCGCATGCGTGCCAGGAAGGCGGCGGCCAAGGCGACGAGCAGCGCCGAGATCCCGGCGACCAGGATCAGGATGGTGCCCTGGCGCAGGGGGCGGGAATGGGATGGCGGAGCGGTCATGGCGGTGTCAGTAGGAATCGAGGTTGGCGGGGGGCGACGAGAAGGTGCCGTTCGGAGTGTTGTTGTCCCATTCGGCCCAGCCGCCGGACCTCGCGCGCTGCTGGCGGGCGCCGCGCAGCGAGGTTCCGAAGCCGGCGAAGGACAGTTCGACGGTCTCGCCGCTCAGCGGGCTCACCCAGCGCACCTTGCACAGCGCGACGTGCCGCGTGTTCTTGATGAAACGCACCACCGCCACGCTGACCTGCGGCCACGTCGCCGGGCGATCTGCGAGCAGCCGGTAGGGCACCGAGGTCATGGCGTTGAAGGTGTTCATCGCGTTGGCGTCGTTCTGGTAGCCGACGCGATGCTTGCGGCGGTTGTCCGACAGTGGCGCGCCGGTCGGGGACCAGTCGGGGTTGGCGATGGCGTAGGCGGTCATGTAGGTGTTGCGATACTTGCCGCGCGCCGTCAGCTGGACACCATCGTCGTTGTTGAACCAGTCGTCCCCGCCGTTCGGACGGTTGCACCACCCGGGGATGCCCCCGGGGTTGGTGCCGAACCAATCGTTGCCGTCGCTGCGGTCCGGCCGGTAGAGCTCGTAGATGGCGTTGGCGGGCATGTACTCGCACAGCCCGTAGAAGCCCAGCGCGTCGATCAGGCCCTGGACTTGGTTGCCGTACCAGCTGTGCGCGACCTTGCCATCGCCGCCGAGCGGGCCGAAGGTGACCGGGAACGCGTGGAAATCCGCAGTCCCCGGAGTGCGCTTGGTGTTGGTGAACATTGCGTAGCGTCCGAAGCGCAGGTCGGAGGTGCCACCCGAGCATTTCTCCACCATATTGCCCGCGTACCAGGAGCGCGGGTTGTTCACCGACCACGCGATGTCGCGCGGGTCCCAGCCGGTGTCGGACTCATCGTCGGCGAGGACGTCAGCGCCCCCGCTGCGCAGGTAGACCGTGGCGAAGGGGGTGAACGGCAGGCCCTGCGGCCCGCCGGTGGTGCCGGTACCGCCGCTGGCGCGCAGCTTCTGCCGAGTGATGTCGGTCGCATCATCGAGCGAGGTCCAGAAATCGAGCTCCTCGTGCGCGGCCAAGTAGCCGGCGCGCAGCATGCTGTTCTCAAGCGACATGTGGTTGGCGATGGTCACCGACCTGGCGGCGACGCGGAAACCCGCGGCGGCGGTGTAGATCAGCACCAGGCCGAGGCCGATGGCGATCATCAGTTCGATCAGCGTGAACGCGGAGCGGGCGCGGCGCATGGACATCCCTTTCAGCGCACCACGCACGGTAGGCGCGGATCGTAGAAGTTGAAGCGCCCGACCGGCATTGCGCGCATGCGCACGGAGCGCGGCACCGGGCCACGGTCGAAGCGCTTGTTGAAGTTGCGGTCGGCGCCGAATTGGCCGCTGAAGACCTGGCGCGCCTGCAGGCTGGAACCCTTGTCGAGCCAGCTGCCGTTGTTGAGCAGCATCTTCGACGAGACGTCGGCCCCGACGTTAGCCTGCGCGGACGCATCGGAGAAAAGCAGCACCTTTTCCGGATTGCGGTAGCAGTACAGCTGCTCGTCGCGGAAATCGACGTTGTTCATGCGCGCGTTGGCGTCCTCGTTGCCCACCGGGGCGCGGAACGGGTACTTGCTGGCGTCGACTGGCGCGCTGGGCGCGCTCTCGCAGTCCTCGTACGACTGCCAGTCGACAGCCCAGAACACGATCTGTCGGCAGCGCTCGTCGGCCTCGAACGCGCGCGTCAGAGTGAAGTGGTCGAGCTGGCCCCAGAACGGCGAGCCGCTGGCCGCGCCTGCGGGCGGCGACGACGCGGGATACTGGTAGCTGCAGCCGGGGTTCTGCACCGGCTGGGCGGCGATCGGCTTCCACTGCGCGGCATCGACCGAACCCATGCCCGGCCCGCCGGAGAAGATCTTCCCGCTCGCCGGCGGACTGAACAGGTCCCATTCCATCAGCGGATAGTCCATCATGATGCTGCGCTGCAGCGGCCGCGGGCAGGCCCAGTCGTAGGGGCAGCTGGCGGCGTAGAGCATGATCATGCGCAGGCTGCGTTCGTGGTAGTAGGCGATCAGGTCCTGGGTGAGGGTAAGCCCTGGGAAGCTGCCAAGCGCGGGGATGGCGAGACCGCCACCGCCTCCCCCACCGAGTTCGGCGCTGGTCTTCCAGCGCGTCAGGCAGGTCGCGGCGTGCGAGACGAAGCGGAGCGACTGCACCTGCTTCCATAGCAGCGAGGTATCGGAGCCGGGGCCGGGGATGTAATTGACGAAGACCGAAGCCGGAGTGCTCATGCTGACGGTCAGTGGCGATGCCGGATTGATGAGGGCGTTGAAATCACCGCCCAGCTTCAGCGCCGCATAGGCCATGGCGGCCTGCAGGTACGCGATGGCGTGTGTCTCGTCGGTGACGCCGGGGGCCTGGGTGTACGCGAGATAGGCGTCGAACACCGGCTTGATGTCGGGATCACCGCCCGGAGTCGAGGCCTCTGGGCAAATGATGTCGAAGGAGCCATCGGCCGTGAACTGGGCCATCACCGCGCTGCCTTTCGACCACTCGTTCTTGTGCGGCCCGTGCAGGGGCGGCGACGGATAAGGGTTCTCGTAAGGCCAGTCCTTCTGCGCGAGGGAGTGCATGGCGTTGCTCTGCGCGTAGCCGGTGATGGCGAAGACCAGGCGCTGGGCCTCGTTCGGCGGCGCGGCCGCCAGCGCCTGCTCCTCGAGATTGGAGGTCGCCATCGGCTGCGAGTAGTACAGGTAGCCGCCCTCGGCGAGGACCTTCTGGATCTCATCGCCATCGCTGTCGAGCCTGCGCGCGAGATCGAGGGGCAGGGGCAGCACGCCAAAGCGGTGCGAGGCGACGCGCGATTCGAGGTCCCACTCCTGGCTGCGATAACTCACCGGCACGTCCCAGGCGTTGGGCGCCTCGCTGTCGATTGCCGGGTTGGCGTTGTGCGTGGAGCTGAAGCACTCCACCAGCTCCTCGGCCTTCGCCGCGGCATAGAGCTGGAAGCGCGCCAGCTGCTGCGCCTTGATCCCCATCGGGAAGAGCATGATCACGCTGATCACCCCGAAGGCGAGCAG
>JACDGQ010000406.1 GCA_013821615.1 Planctomycetota bacterium | reverse complement strand
CTGGGCCGGCGGAGTGCCGCCGGCGTCGTCGCCGGGGGGCGGCGGATGGTGGCCCTTGGCGCGCGCCTCGTGCAGGGCGGCGAGCCCGGTCTTGAACTCGTCGATGCTGATGCTGCCGTCGCCATTGGTGTCGAACTTGGCGAACAGCGCGGACGGATCGGGTGGGGTCTGGTGTTCAGGATGGTCGGCGGCGCGGGCCAGGCCGGGCAGCAGGCACAGGCCACCGAGTAGGGCGCGGTTCAGAAAACGGGTCATGGCAGGCTCCTGGAGGGATGCCGGGCCGGGTGGGCCAGCAGGGGTAGGTGTCGCAGTCTACCACGGGCGGATGCCGGCTGCATGAAGGGGCCAGGGGATTCCCTCCTTGCCTTGGCGCGCGTCCCTCGCAGCTTTTTCCCGCGCTGCTGGACGACCCCGCGGCGCGCTTCCCGTGAGGACTCCCATGAGCATCGACGACTTCAAGGCCCTGGTCTCCGGCATCGAGGCCCAGGCCGGCTACCAGCGCCCGGCGGCGTTCGCCCTCGGCCTGGCCAGCTACGCCAGCGCCGATCCGGCCAAGCCGGGCACGCCCGGGACGCGCGTCCTCGACACCTGGTACCCGGCGCCCAACAAAGACGAGAATTTCGGCTCGGCGGCGATCCTCGCCTCGCTGGTCGGGCACCTCTCCGGCGCGCGCACCTACGTGCTCGAACCCGCGCAGCTCGACCTCGCGCTGGCGCACTTCGCGCCCTTCCGCGGCGACGGCAAGGTGCACGCGAACATCGAGGCGCTCGCTGCGCTGCGCGAGCACCAGCGCGGGGCCGACGCCGCCGCGCTGGTGCCGCGACGCGTGGTGGTGACCTTCATCGGCGACCTCGCGCAGAAGCCGCTCGATGCGCACGACGTCTACCTGCGCCTGCATCTGCTCTCGACGCGCAAGGTCAAGCCGCACGGGCAGAACCTGGACGGCGTGTTCGGCCTGCTCAGCAACGTGGTGTGGAGCAGCCACGGCCCCTTCGACCCGGAGCAGTTCGAGGGCATGCGCCTGCGCCTGCGCGCGCGCGGCCTGACCGTCAGCGTGCATTCCGTCGACAAGTTCCCGCGCATGACCGACTACGTGGTGCCGACTGGCGTGCGCATCGCCGACGCTGACCGCGTGCGCCTCGGCGCGCACCTCGCGGAGGGCACCACGATCATGCACGAGGGCTTCGTGAACTTCAACGCCGGCACCCTCGGCAAGGCCATGGTCGAGGGCCGTGTCAGCGCCGGCGTGGTGGTCGGCGATGGCTCCGACATCGGCGGTGGCGCCTCGATCATGGGCACGCTGTCGGGCGGCGGGAAGCAGGTCATCGCCATCGGCAAGGGCAGCCTGCTCGGCGCCAACGCCGGCCTTGGCATCAGTCTCGGCGACGGCTGCACGGTCGAGTCCGGTCTCTACATCACCGCCGGCGCGAAGGTGAAGAAGGTCCCTGGCGGTGAAGTGGTCAAGGCCGTCACCCTCAGCGGCGTCGACGACCTGCTCTTCCGCCGCAACAGCCAGACCGGCGCCATCGAGGTGATCAACAAGAAGGCCGAAGGCGGCCTCAACGCGGCGCTGCACAGCAACTGAGGCGATCCAGTCACGCATTGCGAGTTGCGAGACGTGCGGATTCCAGGGCGATCTCAGATCACCAAACGTCCTCGCCGCTCCGCCACGCTGACGGTCAGGGTCGCGCCGGCGTTGAAGGCGATGAAGTCCTGCTCGATGCCGTCGCTGAACACCACGCCGTGCTCGGGCATCTGGGAGACCAGCTCCAGGGGTTGCCGGTCGACCCGACCGTGCACCAGGGTCGCGGCGCTGCTGCGGCTGGGGAACGGCTCGCGCACCGTGAAGACCAGGTATTCCGCGTCCCAGGGCATCGGCTTTTCCGGGGCGGCGCCCCGGCCGTTGAGCGCGGCGGCGCCGGCGACCAGGCTCTTGTACCAGCCGGTGGACCCCAGGCCGGTCGAGACGATGACGCCACTCGAGGATTGCGCCTCTTCGTGATCGCCCAGCCGGATGCGGTAGCGCGCCGAGGTGTGCGAGCGCGGCCCGATGAAGAGGTCGTTGACCGCATGCAGCACCTGGCCATCGGTGAGCACGCCCTTGGCCATGGTGATCTCGCGGTGGCGCCGCCGCCCGGCGATGACCTCGCGGGCGACGGTGGCGAGGTCCTCTACGGAGAATGGCAGCAGGACCCCGTCCCAGCGCTCGGGGTCGGGGTTGACGCCGATCAGCGGCTGTCCGTCGAGGTACTTGACGGTGTTCGCGACCAGGCCGTCCTGGCCGATGGCGACCACCACGTCGCGCGGGCCGAACAGGTAGTTCGGGAGGTAGGCGCGGTCGATGGGATGGACGCGCCCGAGGTCGCGCAGCGCCTCTTCGGCGGCGCGCACCGCGGCCACGTAGCGGTCGTGTTCGTTCTGGTAGTCGGAGAAGTCCGCGCCGAGGTGCTCGACGTAGAAGCGCGCCTGGCTGGCGGTGTTGTACCTGGCGATGAGGTCCTCGAGACGGGTGCGGCGCCGCACCAGGACGATGCGCGTCTCGCTCGCCGGACCCTGGCTCACTCGCCCCTGCCGGGCGGCAGCAGCTCCCGCAGCAGCTCAGGCGAGATGTTCAACTCGCCGATGCGGTCGGCGCGCTCGGCCAGGCCCTGGAAGGCGGCGGCGATGAGCTGGTTGGGCTGCATGTTGATGCTCGCCAGGGCCTGCAGGATGCGCGGATCGGTGCCGGCCACCGCCTTGATCACGCCGCTCAGGGCGTAGGCCTTGGCGTCGGACTCGAGGCGGGTGTTCTCGACCTCCAGGGCCACCAGCGCGCGCTTGCGCTCCTCCAGGGCGATGCGCGATTCGATCTCGGCGCGCTGGAGCTGGTGCTGGCGCTCCTGGACCGAGGCCTCGGCGTCCATCTGCGCCTCGCGCACCTGGCGCTTCTTGTTCTCGACGGCGATCTCCGTCGACAGCTCGCTCTCCTTGATCACCCGCTCCTGCTCGACCGCCGATACGCGGCGCGCGTGGATGGCGCTGTCGGCCTCCTTGAGCAGCAGCTCGCGCGCCTTGGCTTCCAGGGCGCGCGCGGTCTCGGGCGTGGGCTTGATCGCGAGGATGGCGAGGCCGAGCACGCGGATGCCGAGCTCCGCGAGTTCCGGGGCGGTGGTCAGGGCGGCGGAGACGGTCGAGACCAGGGTGTCGGTGGCCTGCAGGGCTTCGCGCAGGGGCAGCCGCTGGATCTGCTGGCGGATGAGCACCTTGACCACGTTGATGACGCGCTGCGGCAGCTTCTGCGGATCCTCGGAGGCGTAGCCGCGGCCGTTCGCGGCCAGGGAGAAGTCGATCAGCTTCGCGGTCTTGGCCGCGTCCTCGATGCGGTAGGTGGCCTGGCCCTGGATGGTGACCTCCTGGAAATCCGCGGTCACCTCGTTGACGATGAAGGGCGCGTCGCTGGTCTCGATCGGCACCGCGACCAGGTTGGTGCTCAGCGACGTGTAGAAGAACGACAGGCCGACGCCCTCGCGCACGATCTTGCCATCGCGGTACTGCTGGACGAACGTGGTGGGCGACACCTTCACATAGCGGATGCCGAACATGGTGGCGCTTTCGTTGCCTGGGAGCGGGGACGCCGCGCATCCTCGACCGCGGTCGCGAGGGTCAATAGCCGAGCAATGCCGCAAGTGCGTGGCGGGCGGGCCTGTGGTTCTGGAAGCCGCCTTTTTTGCCTATATCCGTCGCCTGCGGTCCGCAGCCATCAACGACAGGTCAGCAGCGGCCGCTCGAGACGTTCAAGCACGCCTACCACCAGCTGCCAGGGGGGCGCGGCGAGCAGCATGGTGTCGAACGGGTCGCAGCCACGCAGGCCGTGCGCGGCGATGAAGGCGCGGTAGCGGTCGCCGGCCTCCTCCAGTGAGGTGGGGGCGCCACCGGCGAGGCGGCACACCCACGCGGCCGCGGCGCAGGCGCCGCGCGCCAGGTC
>JACDGQ010000405.1 GCA_013821615.1 Planctomycetota bacterium | reverse complement strand
GTAGTCGACGTAGTAGTCATGCGGCCGTTTCAGGGCGAGCAAGGCGACGTCGCCGGCCTCCCACTGGCGGAGGAAGCTGCAGGCGCGCACCGCCTCCAGCCGCACGCGCGGGTGCTCGTCCTCGGCCTGGACGCGCAGCAGCGCGAGGACCTCGGGCACGCGGTCGCGCCAATAGCAGAGCACCCGCGTCGCGGCCGCCCGCACGTGGTGGTCCGGCGCGCGCAGCAGCCGGCGCAGCAGCGGCAGATCGACCGCGTTGAACCACTGATGCGTCCACAGCGCGTACAGCTGGTTGCGCGCGAAGCCCGCAGCGGCGGGATCGAGCTTCGTCGCCCACGCGTCGACCGCGGCAAGGACGGTGGCGGGGTCGCGCTTGCCGAGTTCGAGCTGCGCGCGGGCGCGCACGTTGTCCTCGGGCTCCTTCAGCAGGTCGAGGAGTGCGGCCACCGGCTGATCGGCGATGCGCGCCGGCGCCAGCAGCGGCCGACCGTCGTAGGTGATGCGGTAGATGCGGCCATGCACGTGGTCGCGGTTGGGATCGCGCAGGTGGTGCTGGAGGTGGCCGACGATGGCGTTCGACCAGTCCATGACGTAGACCGCGCCGTCGGGCCCAACGTTCACGCCGCTGGGACGGAAGGTGCGGTCGTCGGAGCTGACGAGGTTCTCGAGCGTGTCGCCGGCGAGCCCGGAGCCCTCCTCGCGCACGCGCGCGCGGAAGACGCCTTGCATGCCGATGACGTTGCAATCCAGGAAGTTGCCCTGGAACTCCTCCGGGAAGTGCCGGCTGGAGAGGATGCAGGTCCCCGCGCACGGCCGCGACGGGCGGTTCCAGAACTGCTGCATGCGCGGGTGGCGGCCCGGGTAGTCGATGTGCCCGCTGAAGGCGGGCGCGAAAAAGTTCTCGTTGCCGGTGCCATCGGTGATGATGTCGGTGCCCCAGCCGTCGAACACGCGTCCGTGCGGGTTGGCGAAGTCGTAGGGCACATAGCGCTCGAAGCGCTGGCTGAGCGGTTCGTAGCGGTAGATCGCGGCATCGACGTTACGCACCGGCCCCTGCGCGGTCTCGATCTGGGTGCGCATGAACCAGCCGTCGCTGAGGTACATCGCGCCACCCTGGTCGACGACCATGGAGTTGGTCTCGTGGTGCGAGTCGGCGGCGTCGAGCCCCATCAGCACGCGTTCCTTCCAATCCGCCTTGCCGTCGCCGTCGGTGTCGCGCACGAACCACAGGTCGGGCGACTGCATGAGCAGGATGCCGTCCTTGTGGAACTGGAAGCCGGTCGGGCAGTTCAGGCCCTCGATAAAGGTCGTCACCTTGTCCGCCTTGCCATCGCCATCGGTGTCCTCGAGGATGAGGATCTTGTCGCCGACGGTGCTGGTCGGCGTGCGTTCGGGATAGTTCGGCCACACCGCCACCCACAGCCGGCCGCGCGTGTCCCAGGCCATCTGCACGGGCTTCACCAACTCGGGGAACTGTTCTTCACTGGCGAACAGGTTCGCTTTGCAGCCCTTGGCGAGCGTCATGTGCGCGATCGCCGCCTCGGCGCCGAGGTAGGGATGGGTGCCGTCCGGACCGGAGCCGGGCAGGTTGGTCTTCACCACGGGGACCTCCGGCAGGCCGGCCTCGTCGAGGGCGAGGTCGCCGCCCTGCGCGACCGCCCAGATGCGCCGGTCGCGCTTCACGGTCAACGCATCGCGGACCGCCATCTCCGGCTCCATCACCTGGGCGTTGGTGAGCTTGGGCCCGCCCGGGCCGGACTCGTAGCCGATGCGCGAACGGTCGCCGTAGATGTTGTAGCTGTCGACGGTGCGGTAACGGTGGAACCAGGTCTCGTTCTTGTCGACCACTGCGGCGCGCAGGGTCTCGAGCGCCGCGCTCGGCAGCGGCGGCGGGACACCGAAGACGCCCTGGAAGAGCGCCGGAGCGAGCGCCTCATCGCCGGTCTCGGTGAGGTGGATGCCGTTGAAGGTCAGGGGGTGCGCGGCCGCGCCGTAGAGCTGCTGCGAGGTGGCGAACAGATCGACGAACGGCACCCCGTCGGCCTTCGCCACCGCGGCCATCGCGGCCGCATAGGCCGCGAGATTGGCGTTGAGCGGTCCGGGCGCGGCGAGATTGGCATCGTGGAGGTCCTCGGCGGCGGTCGAGGCGATCAGCACCAGGCGCGTAGCCTGCCCGGCGCTGCCGTGCGCGGCGCGGATGGCGGCAATGAAGTCGTGCAGATCCTGGGTGAACTGCGGCAGGCCGGCGGGGCCCGCGAACGATTCGTTGAAGCCGTAGAAGGCCAGGACCACGGTGCTGTCCAACCGGGCCAGCCAGGCGTCGCGCGTCGCGCCGGTCTCGGTGCGCAGGCGCGTCACGACCTCGTCGCAGGGCACGGCGAGGGTGCGCACCGTGAGGTCGAGATCAGGGTACGCGCGGTAGATCAGGGACTCGAACCAGGCGTCGTGCTGCATGCGGTCGGCGACCGCGCTGCCGATGATCGCGATGCGGTCGCCCTTGCGCAGCGCGAGCGCGTTGTCCGCGCCGTGCAGCGCGGCCGACCAGATCAGGAGGGCGAAGACGGCGAGCAGTGCGCGGACGGGCATGGGGAATTCCAAGGGAGGGCAGGGAACGCCGGAGGCGCGCAGCCCTGGGGTGAAAGCGCTACCACAGCAGTGGGAGGTGGTTGTACGGGCTGCGCGGACTTCGGTTGCATCATCTGCCGATACGGCGCGATTGGTATATCATGCGCACGAATGCTGTCCCGCTTCGGGAACGCTACTCGACGATATCCCACGGTTCCGGAGCGCATGGCCGTGGGGGCCCCTCCCCCGTGCGCACCGCGAAAGTGGTCGCGCCGGTTGCGAGCATCGCCGCGAGGTAGGGCCGGCAGCCGCCGCAGCCGCTGCCGCAGCCGGTCGCAGCACTGATATCACTCACGGTGGTCCAGCCCTCGGCCCGCGCCCGTGCCAGCAGGGCGCGGAAGGTGGCGCGGAAGCAGACGCAGCGGGTGACGGGCATGGACGGGCGGTGCCGCTACTTCGCGAACAGGTCCGACGACAGGTAGCGGTCGCCGCGATCGCAGGCGATGAACACGATGACGCCGCGCTCGAGTTCGCTGGCGACCTGCAGCGCCGACCAGCACGCGCCGCCCGAGCTGGGGCCGGTGAACAGGCCGGCCTCGCGCGCCAGGCGCCGCGCGGTGGCCTCGGCGTCGGCCTGGCTGACGTCGATGATGCGGTCGACGCGGCTGGGCTCGTAGAACTTCGGCAGGTAGGCGGGCGACCAGCGGCGGATGCCGGGGATCGAGCTGCCCTCCGCCGGCTGGCAGCCGACGATGCGCACGCGCGCGTCCTGCTCCTTCAGATAACGGCTGGTGCCCATGATGGTGCCGGTGGTGCCCATCGCCGAGACGAAGTGGGTGACGGCGCCGGCGGTGTCGCGCCAGATCTCGGGACCGGTTGATTCGTAATGGCCGCGCGGATTGTCGGGGTTGGCGAACTGGTTGAGCATGTGGAAGGCGTCGGGGCGGCCGGCGGTGGCGCGCACCTGCTCCTCGACCCAGTCGCGCGCCTGCTCGATGCCACCGTCGATCAGGTGCACGACCGCGCCGAAGGCCTTCATGGTCAAGGTGCGCTCGACGGTCAGGGTGTCGGGCATGGCGAGGTGCATCTCGATGCCCACGCCCTTGGCGATCATCGCCAGGGCGATGCCGGTGTTGCCGCTGGTCGCCTCGATCAGGCGCATACCCGGCCGCACCACGCCGCTCTGCAGGGCGCCGGTGATCATCGCCTTGGCGGCGCGGTCCTTGACGCTCGACGCCGGGTTGTTGCCCTCGCACTTGGCGAGCAGCTGCACCCCGGGCCGGCCGACGAGGTGGGAGAGGTCGAGCAGCGGGGTGTTGCCGACGAGGTCGAGCAATCCGGGCATGGCGGGCTCCAGGGGCCCCAGCATGCCGGGGTGGGGCGCGAGACCAAGGGATCTGGAC
>JACDGQ010000404.1 GCA_013821615.1 Planctomycetota bacterium | reverse complement strand
GCGGCGGCCTTCGCGGCGGGCGCGGCCGGGGCCGCCGGTTTGGCCGGAGCGGCGCCCGCAGCGGCGGTGTCGATGCTGGCCACCACCGTGCCGATCGCCAGGGTCTCGCCCTCCTTGACCTTGAAGCGCACCTGGCCGGCCGCGCCGGACTGCACCTCGGTGGTGATCTTGTCGGTCTCGAGCTCGAACAGCGGCGTGCTGTCGCCGACGATCGCGCCGTCCGCCACCAGCCACTTGGAGAGCGTGCCTTCGGTGATGGATTCGCCGACGGCCGGGATTTTCACGTCATATGCCATGGAGGGTCCTGCGGGGAAACGTGGATGATGGAGGGGGTGCCGGCGCGCGCCTGGTGCGGCTCAGTGCGCGCCCTTGGCGAGCTTGCGCGCGGTGATACCCAGGGCGGCGGCGATCAGCTGCTCCTGCTCGAGCTGGAACAGCGCCATGCTGCCCGGTGCCGGGCTGGCGGCGGCCTCGCGCCCGGCGTATTTGATCTCGTGGCCGAGGAGGTGGCGCAGCGCGGGCTCGATGAAGGTCCACGCCCCCATGTTCTGGGGTTCCTCCTGGCACCACACGAACTCGACGCCGGGGTCGAAACCTTTGATGGTCTTCTTGAGCATCGCCTCGTTCAGCGGGTAGAGTTGCTCGATGCGCACCACCGCGACGTCCTCGATCTTGTCGGCGGCGATGCGGTCGTTGAGTTCGTGCGCGATCTTGCCGGTGGTGATGACCGCGCGCTTGGCCTTCTTCGGCGCAGGATCGATGAGGATCTCGCGGAAGCGCCCGCTGACGAAGTCCTGGATGTCGCTCGAGGCCTGCTTGGAGCGCAGGTGTCCCTTGGGCGTCATCAGGATCAGCGGCTTGCGGAAGGAGCGGTGCATCTGCCGGCGCAGGATGTGGTAGTGCTGCGCCGCGGTGGTGCAGTAAGCGACCTGCATGTTGTCCTCGGCGCAGTTCTGCAGGAAGCGTTCCAGTCGCGCCGAGCTGTGCTCGGGACCGGCGCCTTCCTGGCCGTGCGGCAGCATCATCACCAGGCCGCAGGCGCGACCCCACTTGCTCTCGCTCGAGCACAGGAACTGGTCGATGATGACCTGGGCGCCGTTGACGAAGTCGCCGAACTGCGCCTCCCAGATGATCAGCATGTTGGGCTCGGCCAGCGAGTAGCCGTAGTCGAAGCCCAGCACCGCCGCCTCGGACAGCGGGCTGTTGTAGATGCACAGCTTGGCCTGGCTCGGCGAGACGTGGTCGAGCGGCTTGTAGCGCTCGCGCGTCGCCACGTCGTACCAGATGCTGTGGCGTTGGCTGAAGGTGCCGCGGCCGCTGTCCTGGCCCGAGAGGCGCGCCGGGATGCCCTCGGCGACGAGCGTGCCCAGAGCGAGCATCTCGCCGAGCGCCCAGTCGACGCGCCCGCGCGTGGCCACCACGCGTCCGCGCTCCTCGGCCAGGCGCTTGATCTTGGGATGGATGTTGAAGTCCGCCGGCCAGCTCGAGAGCGCCTTACCCACCAGGTCGAGCTTCTCGAGCGCCACCCCGGTATCGACCGGCTCGTGGCTGTAGGCGTTGGTCATGCCCTTCCACAGGCCGCCGAAGCGGCTGCGCGTGAGCTTGGCCGGCTTGACCTTGACGGTGTTGAGCGCGTCCTGCAGCTGGTTCTGGAAGATCGTGGCGATGGCCTCGGCTTCCGCCTGCAGGATGTCGCCGCGCGCGAGCAGCTTGTCGATGTAGATCTTGCTGATGCGCGGGTGCTGGGCGATGCGCGCGTAGAGCGTCGGCTGGGTGAAGTTCGGCTCGTCGGTCTCGTTGTGGCCGTGGCGGCGGTAGCAGACGATGTCGATCACCACGTCGCGCTTGAACTCCTGGCGGAAGCGCGTGGCGAGCTTGGTGACGTGCACCACCGCCTCGACGTCGTCGCCGTTGACGTGGAAGATCGGTGCGTCGACCATCTTGGCGATGTCGGTGCAGTAACGCGTCGAGCGCGCGTCGGCCGGCAGGGTGGTGAAGCCGATCTGGTTGTTGGTGACGATGTGGATGGTGCCGCCGGTGGTGTAGCCTTCGAGCTGGCTGAGCTGGAAGACCTCCATGACCAGACCCTGGCCGGCCATCGCCGCATCGCCGTGGATGAGGATGGGGATGACCGTGCCGCGGTCGACGGTGTCGTTGTGCTGACGCTGCTTGCCGCGTGCGCGCCCGAGCACCACCGGGTCGACCGCCTCGAGGTGGCTGGGGTTCGCGTTCAGCGTGACGTGCAGTTTTCCGCCCTTGCTGCTGGTGTAATCGCTGCTGTAACCGAGGTGGTATTTGACGTCGCCGTCGCCCTGCAGCTCGCTGATGTCGTAGCTGCCCTCGAACTCGGTGAAGACCTCCTCGTAGGACTTGTTCAGGGTGTTGCACAGCACGTTGAGGCGGCCGCGGTGGGCCATGCCCATCACCACCTCTTTGACGCCCAGCTCTGGCGCCAGGTCGAGCAGCGCGTCCAGGCAGGGGATCAGCGCTTCGCCGCCCTCGAGCGAGAAGCGCTTCTGGCCGAGGAACTTGGTGTGGATGAAGCTCTCCAGCATCTCCGACTGGTTGACCTTCATCAGGATGCGGCGCTTCTCCTCCTTGGTCAGCTGGGGCTGGTTGCGGTGGGTCTCGACCTCGCGGCGCACCCAACGGCGCACCTCGCGGTCCTGGATGTGATGCTGCTCGACGCCGATGGTGCCGCAGTAGGTGGGGCGCAGGTGGGCGATGATGGTGCGCAGGGTTTCGCGGTGGCCGAGCCCGAAGACGTTGTCGCACGCGAACACGCGCTCGAGGTCGGCATCGCTCAGCCCGACGCTCTCGAGCTGGAAATGCGGGACGTTGTCGATGCTGGTGTTGTTGATGCCGATCGGATCGAGGTCGGCGACTATATGGCCGAAGCTGCGGTAGTTGTTGATCAGGCTGTCGGCGCGCTGCTGTTCGACGCGGCCGGGCACCTTGCTGACGTCGGTAGCATCGCCCGCGCTTGCCGCCGCTGTCGACGCGGGACGGTCGACGCCCAAATCGAAGCCGGCGAAGAACAGTTGCCAATCTCGATCCACGCTGTTCGCATCCGTCTTCCACTTGGCGTACTGCTCTTCCAACAGGGCCAGATTGGTCACGGAAGCGAAGCCATTGGGAGCGGAACTCATGGGGCGGCCTTGTGCGTTAGGCTGTGCGATAGAATCCGTGCTGGAACCACGAGGGTGGGATTTCGCGGTCCGATGGCAGGAAGGTCTGGTGATCAAACCCGGCCCAGGGACCACGGCAAGGGCAAAGTGGTTGCTTGCGGGCCTAGTCGCACAGTCTATTGTGCGAACGCATGGCCACCAACCTCGATGTGGATATCCAGGCGATCGAAGAGCTCATGCGCGTCGCGGGTTTCAAGAGCAAGCGCGAGGCGGTCGATGCGGCCGTACTGGAAGCGCTCGCCTATCGGCGCCAGCTCAAGGCCTTGGATTTCCTCGGCACCATCGATTTCGCGGCCCAGGCGCAGAGCGCCCCGGCCGCACCGGTCTGAGCGCGCCATGGCTGCCACCCTGGAGGCCGTCCTTCCCGACGTCGACATCTGGTTCAAGGCCTTCAGCCGCCAGGATCCCGACCCGCTGGTGGTGCACGGCTTCGCGCAGCGCGTGCGCACCCGCCAAATCTTCCTGCTCGGCCTGGTTCGGCAGGCACTGCTCGCGCGCACCCGCGATCCCCGTCAAGGCGTGCGCCTCAACCACGTGCTCGCGGCCTTCCCCGACCTGCCCATGCTCGCCCGTGACCACACCCGCGCCGCCGGCATCATCCAGCGCCTGCGCCCGACCGGCCTGGTGGTCAGCCCCTGGCAGGCCGTGATGTGGGCGATCGCCGAGCGCCTGCAGGGGCGTATCTGGACGCAGGACCGGCACTGGCAGGTGCTGGCGCCGCACGGGTGCCCGCTGGCCTGACAACCGTGCGGAGTGCGGAGTGCGACGTGCGGAGTGCGTTGT